>JBOFXU010000235.1:0-16951 GCA_051654305.1 Bacteroidales bacterium
TGACGCTTGCCGACGGTAAGCTTGCTGTGATTCAAGGGCTCAACGATTATATTGTAGCCGAATCAGGCAATGTGTTGCTGATTTGCCAGAAAGGCGAAGAGCAGCGTATACGTCAGTTTGTAGCTGATGCTCAGCTGGCGCTTGGCGAAGATTATGTATAGAAACAAGATAAAAAAGGGGAGAGAAACGCGTGTTCTTTCCCCTTTTTCGGCTTATTTGACTGCTTTTGTTTCTATCGAACAGACCTCGCATATCAATGTTCTTATTATCTTTGCAAACTGCAACGGAATGACTGATAACATGTAAGTGCAGTCTGAACTTCATTTTACGTAAAAGCTACATCAAATAATTATGGAAGACGTATTCGATAAACAACCTACCTATAGTGAAGATAATATTATTACTCTGGCCTGGCAAGAGCATATCCGCCGGCGTCCGGGGATGTATATCGGAAAGCTGGGCGACGGGACCTATTCCGACGACGGGATATATGTGTTGCTGAAGGAGGTTCTCGATAACTCGATCGATGAATATATGATGGGGCATGGTAAACAGATCGAAGTGGATATCCAGGATGGAAATGTCCGGATTCGTGACTTTGGTCGTGGGGTACCTCTTGGTAAAGTGAAGGATGTTTCTTCGAAAATGAATACGGGAGCTAAATACGACTCTAAAGCATTTAAAAAGTCTGTGGGGCTTAATGGAGTAGGTATTAAAGCCGTGAATGCTCTTTCTTCCCGATTTTTTATTCAGAGTCATCGTGAAGGTGAGGCTAAGGGGGTTTTGTACACCTGCGGCGAAGTGGTGGAAGAGTATCCGAACCATGCAACGCAGGAGGGCAACGGTACGTTGGTCGAATTTACTCCTGATGCATCGATTTTCAAAGAGTATAAGTTCAGAGACGAGTATGTGATCGCATTGCTGAAAAACTACACGTTCCTGAATGCCGGATTGATTATTTATTTCAACGGTGTGAAATATCAGTCGAAAAACGGACTGGTAGACCTGTTGAACGAAAATATGACCTCTGAAGGTCTCTACCCGATTATCCATATCAGAGGTGAAGATATTGAGGTGGTAATCACACATGGGAACCAATATGGCGAAGAGTATTATTCGTTTGTAAACGGACAACATACGACGCAGGGAGGTACACACCTCTCCGCATTTAAAGAGTCGGTATCTCGTGTGATTAAGGAGTTTTACAATAAAAATTTCGAATACGGAGATATCCGCAATGGTATCATTGCTGCTGTCAGTGTCAAGGTCGAAGAGCCTGTTTTTGAGTCGCAAACAAAGACCAAACTGGGCTCAAAGGAGATGAGTCCGGATGGGATTTCGGTAAATAAGTTTATTGGTGACTTTATGAAAAAAGAGCTCGATAACTATTTGCATATCAACTCCGAAACAGCAGAAATTCTGCTGAAAAAGATTCTTGAGTCTGAGAAAGAGCGTAAGGCGATTGCCGGAGTAACCAAGCTGGCACGCGAGCGCGCTAAGAAAGCGAATCTCCACAATAAAAAATTACGTGACTGCCGTATTCACCTGAGCGATGCGAGGGGAGATAACCGCGAAGAAACGTCTATATTTATCACCGAGGGTGATTCGGCAAGTGGATCCATTACGAAGAGTCGTAATGTCGAAACCCAAGCTGTTTTCTCTCTCAAAGGGAAGCCGCTGAACACCTATGGGCTGACTAAAAAAGTGGTCTATGAGAATGAAGAGTTTAATCTTCTTCAGGCAGCCCTGAACATCGAGGACGGACTCGATGGATTGCGCTATAACAATGTGATTATTGCTACCGATGCCGATGTCGACGGAATGCATATCCGACTGTTGATGATCACGTTCTTTCTTCAGTTCTTTCCGGATCTGATCAAGAAGGGACATGTATATATCCTGCAAACCCCTTTGTTTCGGGTGCGCAACAAGAAGGAGACCATTTATTGCTACAACGATGAGGAGCGCCAGGCAGCCATCGCACGTCTGGGAGCCAATCCTGAGATTACCCGATTTAAAGGTTTGGGAGAAATCTCTCCCGATGAATTTAAGTATTTTATCGGAGATGATATTCGTCTGGATAAGGTCACATTAAAAAAAGAAGACTTAGTAAAAGAGTTACTGGAGTTCTATATGGGAAAAAACACCATGGAGCGACAGAACTTTATTATCGATAATTTAGTTGTAGAAGAAGATATCTGATTCACAGCTCACTAACAGTGAAAAAAATGAAACGTATAGCTTTGTTTCCCGGAACATTCGATCCCTTTACCAAAGGTCATTTGTCTATTGTACACCGTGCATTGAATGCCTGTGCAGACGAAGTGGTAGTGGCCATCGGAATCAATGATACTAAACGCCCTTTGTTTTCAATTGAGGAGAGAGTGGCGGCTCTGGAGCATATTTTTCGTGATGAACCCAGAGTGAGTGTTGCTACGTATAGTTGCGTGACAGCTGATTTTGCACACGAAATAGGGGCTTCGGCTATAATTCGGGGCATTCGCTCCTCCATGGATTTTGAGTTTGAGAAATCTATAGCCGATGTCAACCGCAAGATGACAGGCATAGAAACTATCATTCTCATTACAGAGCTGGAGTTTGCCCATATCAGTTCGACGATAGTGCGCGATCTGATCAAATTCGGAAAAGATATTTCTGATTTTGTTCCTGATCCGTCTGTGCTGAAAAAATAAAAGAAAGATTCAACCTAACCTTCATTTAGCAGAAAGAAAGATGAAAAAAATAGCATGTCCGAGATGCGATAACTTCCTGAAGTTTGACGATTCGATTTATACCGAAGGTCAGAGTATTCGTTTGCATTGTGAAATTTGCGGTCGTAATTTTGGAATACGTATCTCCCGCAAAGTAAAAGAAGAGCCTGCAGAGGACCTCGGACGTATCGAAGTGCTCGAGAATGAGTTTGGATACAAACAGGAGTTTCCGCTGGTGATGGGAGATAATATTATCGGCCGCCGGTCACGAGGAACGGTGGTGCAGGTGCCTGTGCTGACCGACGATATGAGTATGGACAGACAGCACTGTATTGTGCATGTCAAACGCGATAAAAATAATAAGCTGATATTTACAGCCAGAGACTTCCCGAGTATCGTAGGTACCTTCTACAAAGGCGAGTACATCGCTAAGAAGGAGCGAGTGATACTTACGGACGATTCATTTCTTATTCTGGGGGCAACAACCGTTGTGGTTCGCCTTCCTGAGGAAGCGAAGACCGAGGAAGAGTAACGATAAAAGAAAAAGGAGCATCCCGAAGGGTGCTCCTTTTTTTATGAGGGACCTATTGTTATTTTACCTCTTTTACTTCTTTAGTACCAGAGCAACATCCTTTTTTAGCTTCTCCTTTTTTAGTTTCTCCTTTTGAGCAACATCCTTTTTTATCTTTGCATCCGCCTTTGTCGTGGCTGCACTCTTTTTTCACTTCTTTTTTCTCAGGAGTTTGAGCTGAAAGAGGAGCTGCAAATAAAAATGCTCCGGCAAGCATACATACGCTAAGTAATTTTTTCATAATCGTTCGTATTAAAGTTAAACAGATAATTTCTTTTATCGGTCGTAAATATAACGTAAACTCTGATTTTTTGTTTATCCTCTACTGATAATATTTACTTTCCCTGCATATTCTTTGCCTTTTTGCCCTATTTAGCGCTATTTCTGTACAATCTTTCCTGATTTTTCAAACGTATCAACGTACCTGTTCATACGTTTGAACGTAAACGTTCTTTAGTATGAAAATATATTTTCATTTAAATGAACGTTCGCGTTGATACGTTTAAACTTTTAGGTTTATACGTTTGAAAATGAAAGAGATGATTGACGGACGGTCAGGGGAGGGGTTAGCTTCAGGAACGAGTGTACAGGGATTTTATCATTTCATTTGTCACCAATTGTCACACCTTGATTTTTGAGTATTTAAGTATTTGTATATGAGTATTATATCTGTTGTTTTAAGTGTGACGAATGGTGTGGCAAATGGTGACGAATGGTGACGAATGAAGATAAATCAGCAGAAGGCTTTTGGGAAAAATGAAAATGTAAAATAAAAAGTTGTTTTGTTTATATTGGTAATTCGAAAAAATCACTTTCTTTGCCTTACAATACATCCTTCTACAAATTGTAAATGAATCACTTGTAGGGAAATGGATATGACCGTGTAAAACAAATAAATCTAATCATATATATTGAATCTAATATCTTTTTGTTATGGCTAAGATAAGACCATTTAAAGGAGTCAGACCTCCAAAGGAGCTTGTAGAACAAGTTTCGAGTCGCCCGTATGATGTGCTTAATTCGGAGGAAGCACGAGCAGAATCTGAGGGCAATGAAAAATCATTATATCATATTATTAAGCCGGAGATTGATTTCCCGGCTGGATTCGACGAGCACGATCCTCAGGTGTATGAGAAAGCGGTAGAAAACTTCCGGAAATTCCAGGAGAAAGGTTGGCTCAGACAAGACGACGAGGAACTTTACTACGTCTATGCGCAGACGATGGAGGGTCGAACTCAGTATGGTCTCGTTGTGGGAGCGTATGTGGGGGATTACCTGTCGGGAGTGATCAAAAAGCACGAGCTGACCCGCCGGGATAAAGAGGAAGACCGAATGAAGCATGTTCGCGTAAACGAAGCGAATATTGAACCGGTATTTTTTGCTTATCCTTTTGAACAAGAGCTGGATACTATTATTTGTGATGTGACGAGTGGTGAAGCAGAGTATGACTTTGTTTCGCAGGAAGGGTTTGGACACCATTTCTGGGTGATTCGTCAGCCTCATTATATCCAGCGAATCACTGAGATCTTTGCTCAAATGCCTAACCTTTATATTGCCGACGGACATCACCGTACTGCTGCTGCTGCGCTTGTCGGTGCCGAGAAGGCAAAGAGTAATCCGAATCATACCGGAGAAGAGGAATATAACTATTTTCTGGCAGTATGTTTTGCCGATACACAACTGAAAATCATAGATTATAACCGTTTGGTGACGGATCTGAATGGACTCTCGGCAGAAGAGTTCTTGTGCCGTGTAGGTGTTTGTTTTGAAATTGAAGAAAAGGGTACAGCTACATATACTCCTGAACATTTACATAATTTCTCCCTATATCTGGAGGGTACATGGTATTCATTGACAGCCAGACCTGGGGTTTACGACGATAGTGATCCGATCGGGGTGCTTGATGTAACCATATCCTCGGATCGAATCCTGCGGGATATTCTTGGAATTGAAGATCTTCGATCATCGAAGCGGGTAGACTTTGTCGGTGGAATCCGTGGACTGGGAGAGTTGAAGCGCCGAGTAGATTCGGGGGAAATGAAAGCCGCTCTGGCTTTGTATCCGGTTTCGATGAAACAGTTGATGGATATAGCCGATACAGGCAATATTATGCCTCCAAAAACAACATGGTTTGAACCAAAGTTGCGTTCGGGACTGGTAATTCATAAACTTGCCGAGTAAGTAAGATACAAAAAAGCGATGTCAGAAGTTGGTTTTCTTTCTGTTCATCGCTTTTTTTTTGACCGTTGAAAACCAATAACACTGACATTGTGTTTATAACTCATAGAGTCTAACACTTCTAATGAACTCGTTTATGCAACTACCCGAAGATATCTTTAAATCCGTTCCATTTGCTATTTGTGTCTGGAAAGATACAGATGGAAATCCTTTGGCATTTGCCACTCCGAGTGCGGGTGAGCTTCTGGGACTTGATCCAGAATATATCACCTCTCCGGATTTTCGTTTTACCGACTGTATTTATAAGCCTGATTTGAAACGCTATGAACTGGCTTTACGGTTTATGAGAACGGATCGGAGAAGTAACTATACTATGCCTCCTTACCAGATTGTAACTCCGGATGGTACACGTAAATGGGTGGAGCAGACGATTTATAAGCGTTTTGAAGATAATGGACAAAGCGTATTTGTCGGTTACCTCCGGGACATCTCTCAGCATATGAGCAGCAACCAGTGTCTTCGGAAAATAGTGATGGCAGAGGATATGTCCGGGGCACCGGTAATTATTGGTGCAAGTCGTGATGAAATAGAACGCAAAGATCAGCTTTTGCAGTGTGCTGCTATTGTCGGGAAGGTGCTTTTGGCTGAAATGCCCCTGGAGAATGTGATCAACGAGGCGCTTACCATTTTGGGTGAAACCATTATGCGCGACCGGATCTATCTCTTTGAAATGCACGAGGATTCTCTTGAAGGTAAAGCGACTTGTTCTCAGCGCTATGAATGGGTTAATAAGGGCATAATTCCTCAGATTGATAATCCCGAGTTGCAAAATGTTACTATGGAACCGGAATTCTCCCGCTGGATAAACTTACTAAAGCAAGGAGAAGCAGTACGGGGAAATGTGGATGAATTTCCGGCGCCCGAAGCAGAGTTACTTGCTCCGCAGGGAATCATCTCCCTACTTGTTCTTCCAGTGTGGGTAGAAGAGCATTGCTGGGGATTTGTAGGGATTGATGACTGTAAAACGAGGGACAACTGGAGTCAGGGCGAAGTGGCTATTTTGGGCTCATTGGCATCTTCCATCGGTATGGCAATTATCAAATGGCGGAATCGGGAGGAGCTTATTCATGCGAAAGATCGTGCGGAAGAGAGCGACCGTCTCAAAACCGCCTTTCTACAGAATATAAGCCACGAGATACGTACCCCGATGAACGGAATTTTGGGTTTTATTGACCTGTTAAGTGAAGAGGGACTTTCAGTTGATATGCAGCATGAGTATTTGAAGGTGATCAAGCAAAGTAGTAACCGACTGCTGAATACGGTGAATGATATTATCAACTTCTCAAAAATCGAAGCGGGTATTGTCGTGACGGTTGAGCAGGTTGTCAATGTAAATACTCAGCTGGAACAATTGTATAAGTTTTTCTTGCCAGAGGTGGAGAAAAAGGGGCTATTTCTTGTGTTGGGTGACGGAGTTTCTGACCGCAGGGCCCGAATCTATACGGATGAGGAGAAACTCTATGCCATTATGACCAACCTGATCAAGAATGCCATCAAATATTCTAATACAGGAACGATTGAGATCGGGTATGATGTCAATAAAGATAAGATCGTATTTTATGTGAAAGATCAGGGAATTGGTATTCCAAAAGATCGACAGAAGGCAATTTTTGAGCGCTTTGTGCAGGCAGATATAACAGCTTCACGTTCATTTGAAGGAGCAGGGCTTGGATTGTCTATTGTAAGTGCCTATGTGAAAATGATGAAAGGAGAGATCTTTTTGGATTCGGAGGAAGGAAAAGGCTCTGTCTTTTATGTGGCATTGCCATATAACGTGGCGAAAGAAGGAGAACCAATGGAAGCGCTCACAGAAGCTTATAAGGCAACAGCGAAAGTGGTTACGGTGGCACCAGTTATGGAGGTTCCCGTTGTATTGCCTCCGGTAGAGATCGTGGAAGAACCTGTTTCGGAATTTGTGGAAGATTCACTCTCTCAGAAGTCGTTAAGCCATGGAAATCGTATTCTGATAGTAGAGGACGATGAGACGAATGTGTTTTATCTTAAAATGTTGCTGACTCCCTTTCCGTATGAACTCGATTATGCCGTAAATGGAAAGATTGCTGTGGATAAAGTAATGAACGGGGAGTATAATCTGATTCTGATGGATGTAAAGATGCCGGTGATGGATGGTTATGAAGCCACACGACAGATCCGGACATTCAATACAACTGTTCCGATTGTAGCGCAGACAGCCTTTGCAATGGATGGCGACCGCGAGCAGTTACTTGCCATCGGATGTAATGACTATATATCGAAACCGTGTAGCCGTAGTGGTTTGCTCGAAATGGTCAGAAAATATATACAGTGATAAAAAAAAGCCGTTGAAGAAAACTTCAACGGCTTTTTTTTAGTTGTCTCACAAGGATTCGAACCCAGACTAACAGAACCAAAATCTGCTGTGCTACCATTACACAATGAGACAAACTTTGTAGCAATGATTTTTGTCATTTGCGCTGCAAAGATAGAGTATATTTATGAAATATGCAACACTTGAAGATGATTTTGTGTAAAATAAAATTTCGGATAACCCTGTAATCATGTTTATATGTCAGTGTTTCAGGTGGATTTGAACAAAAAATGCTCTCGAGCATTTTATTATTAGTGCATGTTGAAACAGTACTTTTGTTTGATTGTATCGGAAGCATACTGACCAGATTCGTGGTGCTTCGCAATGATATAAAATACTATCTTTGCAGTTGTTATTTACTGGATAAACGATCTTATCAACCTACTGTTAATTCCAATTTTGAAATGGTAAAATATAATGAGGATGTCATCCGCTTTATTCGTGAGCACAGAAACGATGACGTGAATGCTCTGCTGCTTTCGGCAAAAAAATATGCCCATATTGATGTTGCCTTTTGTGCAGATCAAATAGCCTCGCGCCGGCAGATTCGCGAAAAGCTACCTGCCTGGTATGCAAATATGAATGTTTGGTTTCCTGCAAAGATCACCACCGAACAGTGTTCTTCTGAACAGACAGCGCTCTACAAGCAGCGTTTGTGCAGAGGGAAAATAGGTTGTGATATGACCGGGGGACTCGGGATTGATACCTTCTATATTTCACGTAATTTTGAATCGTTCTACTACATGGAGCGTTATGACCTGTATTGCGAAGCTGCGACAAATAACTTTGCCGCTTTAGGTGCGAATAATATAACGATATGCTCTGGTGATTCACTCGCTAAGATCGGTGAGCTTGAAGGTCTCGACCTTATCTATTTGGACCCGGCACGACGCTCGGACTGCAATAAACGGTTGTATGATCTGACCGAGTGTGAGCCCGATATTGTGTCTATAGCTCCCCAACTTCTTGCGAAGGCTCCGAAAGTTGTCGTAAAAGTTTCGCCCATGGCAGACTTGAACCGTTGTCTGGAGTTATTGCCTCAGACGAAAGAGGTTCACGTGTTGTCCATCAAGAATGAGTGTAAGGAGTTGTTGCTGGTACTAACTCGGGAGGAAGCACCGGAAGAAGTGAAAATCTATTGTGTGAACTTTTCAACAAACGGTGAACAACAATTTGAATTTTCTTTTAATCAGGAGAAAAAGAGCCTGTTACGCGTGGTTAATATTGTTGATAACTATCTGTACGAGCCCAATGCTTCAATCATGAAGGCAGGTGCCTTTAAAAGTGTGGCGGAGCAGTATGGTCTGAAAAAACTTCATCAGCATAGCCATCTGTACACTTCGAATACATTGATTGAGAATTTTCCCGGAAGAAGTTTTGAGGTGATTCGTACGGAACCATTTACCAAAAAATGGCTTCAGAGTGTGGCTAAAGAGGAGCCAAAAGCAAATCTGGCAACACGGAATTTTCCTCTCTCGGTAGCGGATATCCGAAAACGAAGTAAACTGACCGAAGGTGGGTCGCTATACCTCTTTGCAACGACGCTGGGCGACGATCAGAAGGTGATTATCTACGGTGAAAAGATATAGTACATTTATTAAGTGTATTAAACACCTAAACTGATAAGAGTTTTCTACTTTTGCCCTTCCCAAATTTTTATCGATATATCTATGCAAAACTATTTCAATTATAAGCGAAGAGTTGCTGCACCTGTGCAGATTGGTTCTTTGAAGATGGGTAGTGATTATCCGGTCCGCATACAGTCCATGACAAATACTTCTACGATGGATACAGAGGCTTCTGTAGCTCAGAGTATAAAAATTATAGAAGCCGGTGGTGAACTGGTACGCCTGACGGCGCAGGGTGTAAGAGAAGCGCAGAACCTTCTGCATGTTCGTGCCGGGCTGCGTGATCAAAAATATTCGACACCGCTGGTCGCCGATATCCATTTTAATCCGAAGGCTGCAGATGCAGCTGCTAAAGTGGTGGAAAAGGTCCGTATCAATCCGGGGAACTATGTCGATAGCGTAAAACGTTTCTCTACGATTGACTATACCGAAGAGGAGTATAAGCTGGAGCTGGAGAAGATTCGTGAACGTTTTGTCCCTTTTTTGGAAATTTGTAAGAAGCACCATACTGCTATACGTATCGGAGTGAATCATGGTTCGCTCTCTGACCGCATCATGAGCCGCTATGGCGATACTCCCGAAGGAATGGTAGAGTCTTGCATGGAGTTTTTACGTATCTGTGTGCAGGAGAATTTTCCGCACGTAGTTATCTCCATGAAGGCTTCGAATACACTTGTGATGGTGCAGAGCGTACGACTACTTTCAGAACGTATGGCTGCCGAAGGGATTACTTATCCTTTGCATCTTGGCGTGACTGAAGCCGGAGATGGCGAGGACGGACGTGTGAAATCGGCTGTGGGGATTGGTGCCCTGCTGGCTGACGGAATCGGAGATACCATTCGGGTGTCGCTGAGTGAAGATCCGGAACTGGAGATTCCTGTGGCCCGTAAACTGGTCGAATATTACACTTTGCGGGAGAATCATCCGATGATTTCCGGTGAAATGGCTCCGGGATTTAACTGGGCTAAGCCTCAGCGCAGGGTAGGAGTGAAGGTTGCTACAGTAGGAGGGAATTATCTTCCGGTAGTGATTGCCTCTGAAGCTGGCACAAAGGGACTTCAGCCCGATTTTGTAGTCAAAGATAATACATTGACCTCCCTGATCGGAGGGGAGAAATATAAAATATATACTCCGGAAGAGTATCTGATAACTCCCTCAGAGGATGCCTGCTTTGTAGAATTACAAGCGGGAACTCTGACCAACGAGCTGAAAACCAGATTGAAGGCGCACGCTTCCCATACGGTGATTGTTCTGACGTCGGATCATGTGAATCCGGTGGGTGAGATGAGAGCCTTTTTGCATCAGTTGCTGATACATGAGATTTCTTCACCTGTGATTTTAAAGCTGAAATTCAGAGATATAGACGCAGAAACTCTCCAGTTGCAGGCAAGTGCCGACGCCGGAGCTCTTTTGCTCGGTGGATTTGGCGACGGACTTTGGATCGAACATCCTCAAGTGGACGCTGAGCGACTGATTTCGCTGTCATTCGGAATATTACAAGCGGCACGCTTACGCGTGACCCGTACGGAATATATCTCTTGTCCAAGCTGTGGCCGTACGCTTTTCGATTTACAGACCACGATTGCGCAGATCAAAGCCAGGACGTCACACCTGAAAGGGCTTAAGATTGGAATCATGGGATGCATCGTGAATGGTCCCGGAGAAATGGCGGATGCTGATTATGGATATGTAGGTGCCGGAAGAGGTACAGTCAGTCTGTATAAAAAGAAAGAGTGTATCGAAAAAAATATTCCTGCAGAGCAAGCTGTAGAACGCTTGATTGAGCTGATTAAAGAAAATGGAGATTGGAAAGAAAATGAAAACTAAATGATAGAGACAAGAACGAACTCGCTGGGTCAGGCAGCCATAGGGAAGCTTTTATGGGCATATTCTCTACCGGCAATTGTAGCCACGTTGATTAATTCGCTGTATAATATTGTTGACCGTGTTTTTATCGGTCATGGGGTAGGCTCAATGGCAATATCGGGACTGGCACTGACGTTGCCTGTGTCGGCATTGCAGACAGCTTGCGGAATGTTGATCGGTGCCGGAGCTGCTGCACGGATCAGTATCGTGCTCGGACAGAAAGATAAGGATTGGGCTGAGAAAATTCTCGCAAATGCCTTGGTGCTTTCAGTGGCCGTTTCAGGAGTGTTTATCCTTTTCTCGATGGTTTTTCTCGATGAGTTGCTGGTGTTATTCGGAGGAAGTGAACAGACAATTCCTTATGCGAAGGATTACCTTCAGATTGTGATACCGGGGAGTGTTTTTGCTACGCTAACCTTTAGCTTTTGTAACATGATCCGCGCTTCGGGGTATCCGACAAAATCCATGATGATTATTGTGGTGGGTGCTTTAATAAACACAGCGCTCGATCCGATTCTGATCTTCGGTATGGGACTTGGAATTAAAGGGGGAGCCATTGCAACCGTTATTTCGATGATGGCAACCGCAGTGCTGGCATTAGCCCACTTCCTCAAAGAAGGTAAGACCATCAATTTTCATAAACGAAATTTCCAGTTGAAGACCTATATTATCCGGAATATTCTGGCAATAGGTATTTCTCCCTTTCTGATTAATCTGACATCGGCTGTTGTGATTGCAATCATCGGCTCTTCTCTCATGAAATATGGAGGGGATCTGGCTGTGGGTGCCTATGGAATTGTGAATAGTTTTGCTGTACTTATCATCATGGTAATTATAGGTTTGTGTCAGGGTATGCAACCGATTGTGGGCTATAACTATGGAGCCGGAAAACGAGAGCGAATGCGCGAGTGTCTGGTTCTTGGTATCAAAATAGCCACTGCCGTATCGGTGTTCTGCTTTGTAGTAGCGGAGTTTCTTCCAACCCTTGTGGCCAAAGCGTTTACGACTGATAAAGAGTTAGTAGATCTTTCGGTAAATGCACTACGGATGGTACTTATTGCTTCGCCTCTGATTGGATTTCAGGTGGTCGTTACCAATTTCTTCCAGTCTATCGGGAAAGTAAAGATCTCCATATTTTTGAGTCTTTCGCGTCAGGTATTATTCCTGATTCCAATGTTATTTATTCTACCTCCGGTACTTAATCTGAACGGGGTTTGGTTATCGATCCCTGTCGCTGATTGTGTGTCGATGATTGTGGCTGCTGTGATTTTGTACAGAAACCGCTATATTTTTCGTACGAGTTTTCGTAACCCCGAAGGTAGAGACTAAGAATCAAAGTCAAGATAATAAGATAGCTGCTCAAGTTGAGCAGCGGTAAACTCATCTAAGAGGGATAATTCGTTGATATGACGGATTGTTCCTCTTTTTCTTTTGATTTCATTGATCGCTTTTGCCTGATAGAAGTTGAGATAGGGGTGGTTAAATAGTCGCTCGACCGATGATTTATTGACTGGTATCCGTTGGATCTCTGAGGGTGAGGCGACACTGACCCATTCGCGGAGTATAAGCTTCACGGAGTCGGGCATATGAGTTATTTCGTTGATTTGATTTGTCGAATAAAATCCTCCCAGTTTCTGGCGGTAGGCAACAATCATGCGAGCATATCCGATACCGATCCCTGGTATCTTTTTTAGCAGTGCAGTGTCGGCATGATTCAGATCGACGATCTGCTTTTCAGTAAATTTAAGCGAGGGGAGTGTGTCGGCTTTAGCCTTCTGCGCTGGTTTGGTAAACAGAGAGCTGTCTATCCGGATATATGGGATGAGTTGTGTAAAGCGGAGCGAGTCCATTCCGTAGATACGTCCGAATGCTGCAGACGAACGGAATAAACCACCCTTACGTCGGTATTTTGTGATATTTGAAGCCACAAAGGGAGAAAGTCCGAGACGAATCAGCGATGCGGAGTCGATGTGGTTAGGATCAAAATTGAAAAGCTCGTAGGTTGGTGTTTGTTTTTCAATTGCAGGTTTACGCTCGTACCGGTTAAATTCGAGGGAGCTAAGATGGTTTTTTACTTCTTGTTGAAACAACGTGTCTATATATAAAAAAGACTCTTCAGAATGATCCGCAGATGAAGCTCTCTGGTTGAAATAGAGAACAATTGCTACGATTAGCAGGAGCAGAATAGTACCTATTCTCTCTCCGTACGTCATTCTAAAGAGTCTTTTCATGCTTTGCAGATTTAATGTTCCTGCAAAACTATATTTTTTTTTGAATTATCGGCTTAAATCAGTCCGAATTGCGATAATAGGATGGTTATCAGACCAACAGGGGCAATGTATTTTACCGTGTAATAGTACATCGCGAAGAAGCTTCGTTTCATTTTTGAACCTTGCAGCATCTCCTGATAGATGATCTCTTTGTTAACGAACCATCCGACAAAGATAACGATAGAGGCTCCGCCTAATGTCATCAGAATATTGGATGCCGTAAAGTCAACCAGAGAGAAGATATCTCTGCCCAAAATACGGATATCGTTCATCACTCCTAACGATAAAGAGCATAATGATCCGAGAATACTACATACCACAAATAACCCCAGAAGGATTTTCTTACGGCTGAGTTTATACTCCTCCATCATGTAAGTTACAACAATTTCGCTCATGGAAATGGTCGAAGTTAGTGCAGCTACGGCAAGGAGAAAGAAAAACAGTATCGACCAGAGTTGTCCTCCTGTCATCTGATTGAATACATTCGGAAGGGTGATGAATACCAGTTCCGGACCTTGAGCAGGGCTGATTCCAAAAGTAAATACAGCAGGAAAAATAATTATTCCGGCAAGTATGGCTACCGTTGTATCCAGTATGGCTACGATCACTGCTGTCTGAGGCAGATTGGTCTCCTTTTTGAAGTAAGAAGCGTACGTGATCAATGCTCCCATCCCCACACTAAGTGAAAAGAAAGCCTGTCCCATCGCATCTAATATCACTTTGGAGGTGATCTTTGAGAAGTCCGGCTGAAACATGAAACGTAGTCCTTCAGCAGCTCCTTCGAGAAGAAGAGATCTGCCGGCAAGAATCAGAAGGATCAGAAATAAAACCGGCATAAGTATATTGGATACTCGCTCAATCCCATTTTTAATTCCACCCAGGGAAACCGAAATAGTAAGTATAAGAAACAGGATCATCCAGATAATCGGACGTACAGGATCCTGTGAAAAGCCTTGAAAAAGAGAGGATAACTCTTGCGCACTCTTTCCGGTAAGGTCTCCCGAAACGGATAACCACAGATATTCAGCGGTCCATCCGGCTACAACCGAATAAAAACTCAGAATAAGTATCGGGCAGATAAAGCAAAGCAAGCCAAAAGCCTGCCAGCTCTTGATTTTTGAGAGCGTACGGAAAGCTCCTCTTGGGTTCTGCCCGGTATTACGTCCGATAAAAAATTCAGACATAATGAGCGGAAGTCCCAGGAACAAAACAAAAATAAGATAGACAATAATGAAAGCTCCTCCTCCATTAACTCCGGCAGTGTATGGGAATTTCCAGATATTTCCCAATCCCACTGCGGCACCCACTGTAGCGGCAATAACCCCTAATTTCGTGGTAAAACTTCCTCTTTCAGTCGTATTATTACTCATAAATGATACAGGTGAATTTTCTTTCAAACAGGGGTATTAATCAACGTCTACGATTAAATAAGACCCAGTTGTGTCAGTAGTACAATAATGATTCCTATTGGTGCGATATATCTTAGTGCAAAGCGGTACATATTAAATAGTACCACGCTGAACTTAGCTCCCGTTGACAACTCGTCATAAATGATTTTTGCAGGAAGTTTCCAGCCTACGAAAATGGCAATAAAGAAGCCGGCAATCGGAAGTAACAGATTTGACGCTACATATTCAATCAGCGAGAATGCATTTTTACCGAACAGAGTATAGGATGAGAATATACCTAATGAAAGTGAGGCTATTACTCCGATGATTCCACATACAGCCATCAGCATCAGTACCGCTTTCTTACGTGTAAGTTTATATTCTTCTACCAGGAAGGTAACAATTACCTCACTTAGAGAGATCGTGGACGTAAGAGCGGCTACTGCAAGTAATAAAAAGAACATCGTAGCCCAGAACTGACCGGCTACCATCTGATTAAATACACTTGGTAGGGTGATAAATACAAGCTCAGGTCCTTGTCCAGGATTGATGCCGAATGTAAATACGGCAGGGAAAATGATAATACCAGCAAGGATCGCCACCATTGTATCAAGCAAAGCAATGATCACACTGGTTTGTGGCAGGTTTGTATCTTTTTTAAAGTACGAAGCATAGGTGATTGAAATACCCAAACCGATGCTTAACGAGAAGAAGGCCTGCCCCAGGGCTTCAAGAACTACCATTGGGGTGATCTTTGAAAAGTCCGGATAAAACAGGAATTTAAGACCAGCAGCAGCTCCATCGAGCGTCAGTGATTTGATGCCCAGTACCACCAGCAGAACGAAAAGAAGAGGCATCAGAATATTTGATACTCTTTCGATTCCGTTTTTGATACCTCCAAGAGAGACAATAATTGTCAATCCAAGAAATACAAAAAGCCAGATGATCGGACGTATCGGATCCTGAGAAAAGGTCGTAAAGATCTGTCCAAGTTCAGCGGCATCTTTTCCTGCAAGTTGTCCGGTGATAGATTGCAGAAAATATTCAGCGGTCCATCCGGCTACCACGGAGTAGAATCCCAATACCATGGTTGGACTGATCAGGCAAAGAACGCCTACCCATTGCCATTTTTTGTTTTTGGTAAGAGCGCGGAATGCACCTTTTGGATTTTGTCCGGTATTTCTACCCATAAACAGTTCAGACATCAATAGTGGAAGTCCGACAACGAGTACACAAAACAGGTAGATCGCCAGGAAGGCTCCACCTCCGTTAACTCCCGCTGTATAGGGGAATCTCCATATATTACCTAATCCTACGGCAGCCCCTACGGTGGCTGCTATAACGCCTAATTTGGTTGAGAAATTTGCTCTTTCTGTAGTACTCATATCTATTGTTTCGTGTTCTAATAGTTATTTTTTTATCATATATTCATTGCAAATATAAATAAAACAATCCTTCTTGCTAATAGTCTGAAAGTAAAAAGGGATGTAAATAGGATAAATTAATATTATAAGGGGGAGTAATGAATGTATCTGTATATGTATTAAAATTCTATATTTAAAAGTCGTTTTTGCTTTCATTCGCCTATTGGGTGGCTTTTTATTCATTTTATAAAAATACAGTGACTTGAAACGCAATATTGTTTATTAATGATATTGGTTTTATCGTTTTTATCACGTTAGTGAATATTCGTATTTTAACAAATAAACTGTTGTTTTAAAACGAATGAATGAACTTATACTCATGGATTATTATCTCATAATTAGAGTGTTGGTGTTCACGTACTTAGTAATCTGTTTTACATTTTTAATTGAAACTGTTTGTATTTATTGTGTTTTTTATCACTACATTTGTGCCCGAAACTTTTAAAATTATCATCAATGAAAAAAATATTTTCATTAGTAGCATGTTCATTTGTGTCTCTGTCTTTGT
>JBOFXU010000236.1:0-6211 GCA_051654305.1 Bacteroidales bacterium
GATTATGATGATAAAACGCTAAGTAAAGTGTTTCGCGCTTCCTTGTCGTTAAATTGGAAAATAAGCAAAGTCTTTTCATATGAATTAAGAACGGGGGGGAATATACGTGATGAAGAAAGAAAACGTTGGTTTGGTCTGCAGCTGTTCAGAGGAATGAATGATAACGGGGTTTTAGGTCTTTCAGATATCAATTCAAACAATTATTCTGTAGAAAACCTTTTGAACTTTAATAAAAAGTTTGGTCGTATCCTGAATTTTAGTGGAGTAGCAGCAATTAACTATGAAGATTATAACTTCTTGAATAAGACTACTAATGCTAAAAACTTTGAAAATCATATTTTGAGAACGAATGGTCTTTCATTTGCAAAAAATGTAACAATACCTACACCGATTCAAAGAGATTATCAGTTAGGATCTTATTTAACAAGAACAAACTTCTCATTTTTTGATGGACGCTATTTATTAACAGCCAGTTTTCGTGCTGATGGCTCAAGTAAGTTCTCTAAAGGACATCAATGGGGATATTTCCCTTCTGCTTCTGCCGCATGGAGAATGGAAGAAGAAAGTTTCTTGACAGATGTTAGCGTACTGGATCAGTTGAAAATTCGTGCAGGTTGGGGTATTACTGGTAACCAGGGAATTGATCCATATCAGACAATCTCGGGTTATTCAAGCGTTTTAGATTACGCAAATATTGATAGTGATCGTCTATTGGCTATGGGTGTTACGTCAATACCAAATCCAAACCTTAAGTGGGAAACAACAGAAGCCTGGAATGTTGGTGTCGATTTTGCTTTCTTTAAACAAAGGTTAATGGGTACAATTGATGCATACGTAAAAACAACCAAGGATTTGTTAATCGAGATGCCACTTCCTTTGTCTACTGGTTTTAGCTCATTTACTGTGAATCAAGGATCCATTCAGAATAAAGGGATAGAACTTTCATTAACAGGTGCAGTTATTAAAAAGAAAGATTTAGGATTGACACTTACGGGTAACATTGGAGTAAACCGTTCTAAAGTCATGTCATTAGGACTACCTGAAACACAATTGGGTAATCATAATCTTATTGGATACCTTGGAAGAACTGTTGGTGACAGATTTGGTCCTGTAAATATCTTTGCGGTAAATCAGGCTCCAGGTATGTTCTGGGGATATAAAACAGATGGAATAATTCAGAATGAGGCAGAAGTCGCTCATATGAATTATCTTAAGGGGGATAAAGCTCCGGGAAATGTTAAGTTTGTTGATCAAAATGGAGATAATGTTATTGATGATAAGGATATGACATTTATTGGAGATCCAAATCCTGATTTTAGCTATGGATTACAGTTATCATTTAACTATAAGTCATTAACATTTACAACTTCATTTAACGGCGTTGTTGGAAATCAGATCTATAACACAAATAAGTATTACGATCAGAATCCGAGAAGAACGCATAATAACATCCGTAAGGAAGTATATGAAAATGCATGGAGAGGTGAAGGTACTTCCAATACTTATACAAGTGCTACTTCAAAAGCAGCAGATGTTTCGATGGATAGATATATTGAGGATGGAAGTTTCTTCCGTTGTAATGATATGACGCTTGCTTATTCACTTCCTTCAAAGTGGATTAATAAAGCATCACTTCAAAGAGCTAATATTTTTGTATCTGCAAAAAATCTGTTCTTGATTACTAACTATAGTGGGTTTGATCCAGAAGTTAATTCATTCCCGAATGATGGGCTTCGTTTAGGGGTTGACTTGAATAGTTTCCCAAATCCAAGAGAATTTGTATTTGGAGTTAATCTAACCTTCTAATTGATATTGTTTGTTATGAAAAAAATATTTTTATCCATATTTGTTTTATTGTCGTCACTGACATCATGTAATGATTTATTAAAAGAGGATCCCCAATTTACTATTAATGGGAAGACTTTATTTCAGCGAGAAAGTGACGCTCAGCTTGCCCTGAATGGATGTTATGGTTATTTGACTACATGGGATGCTTATGGCCAGGCATTCTGGGAAGTACAGGAAGGTAGCTCCGGGCTATACTGGTCGCAGACTAATAATCAGTTTAGTGATGAACTTGTATCGATGAATATCCCGTCAAGTAATCTGTTAGTTTCTATGAGCTGGAAAGGATTCTACATTACAATTGCTAATTGTAATCTATTTCTTTCTAATTTGCAGGATAGTCCGTTAAGTGAAGAATATAAATTATATGCAGGATCACAGGCTAAGTTTATCAGAGCTTTATGTTATTATAATCTTGTATTTACTTATGGAGACGTTCCATTGCGGTTAGAGCCATCAAGTCCTGCTAACTTAAATATGGCAAGAACTCCGAAAAACGAAGTAATCTCTCAGATCGAAAAAGACTGGAAGGATGCATTAATGGGATTGAAAAATACGGAAGATAATAGTTCTTTGCCAACTATTCATACTGTAAATGCCTATATGGCAAAACTATACTGGATGATGGGTTCACAAGAAAATACATCATCTTCGAAATATTGGGCAATGGCAAAGGAGTATGGAGATAAGGTTATTGATGTTTTCCAACTCGAAAACAATGTAGCTACGATCTTCAATCGTGATACAAAGGACTCGAAAGAATCTATCTTTAAATTAAATACGTCTGTTGTTTCAGTTAAAGATGACCAGGGGAACAGAACAAACTGGCTTTTCTCTCCTCAGAATTCTACAACGGGTATTTCTTGGGGACGCTACCGAATATCGAAAGCTTTTCACGATGATTTTCGCGGTACATATCCAACAGATCCTCGTTTAGATGTGACAATGATGTCGTCATGGAAAGATAAAAGTAATTTAAATAAATATGCTTATCCATTCTATATTGTTAAAAGCGGTAGAGAGGAAATATTATACTCAGTGGTTGATTATGAGAATACATCATTGAATCCAAGAAATCCAGATCCTGCTGTTTTAGATGAAAAGGTGAGAAATGTATTTATGAATTCTGGTGGCGATCATCAGGGTTGGGCCTACCTTGCAAAAACATATGATGCGAAGGCGGAAGCACAACGTAGTTATAAACATTTCTATCTTTATAGATATGCGGATTTACTCTTGTTAATGGCTGATGTTGAGAATGAACTCGGAAATAAAGCTAAATCATTAGAATACATCAATAAAGTATTATCAAGAGCGCGTAACTCGGTTACTCCTGCGGCTAAACATCCACAAGATATTTCAAATTCAATTACCCAAGAAGAATTGCGTGTTCAAATTTTTAATGAAAGACAATTTGAATTAATGGGGGAATGTTTTACATTTATGGATGTACGTAGACGAGGCGAGGACTTCTTTAAAGAACATATCTTAAAAAGATACAATAGTCACTTGATCACTCAAGGTCACGCGCCTGTGCAGGCAAATGCTAACTTCTGGGATAGATTACTTCCTGAGAATAATTCAAAAAAGAATTTGTTGATGCCGATTCCTCAAGATGAGCTGAATGCGAATTCTCAAATATCTTCAGCAGATCAGAATTTCGGTTATTAATATACCAATACAATCATTGGAAGGAGAAATTTCTTTATTTGTATATAAAGAAATTTCTCCTTTCTTTTTTTAGTTCTTATTCAATTCTTCTTGTTTGAACTTATGCACAAAGTGTCATTATATATTTGAATGTATAATTCTGAACAAGAAATGGAAATTCTAAAACATCTAAAATTCTATTTGGCGATAGTTTTGTAGAATAAATAAGGACATAGATATAATTTTATCATGAACACACTCACAAAATTACTTATTAAACAGACAGCCTTGCTTTCACTTGTTGGCTGTACCCAGACTAAGAAAGCAGAAACCGAGAGTAAACCTCTAAATATAGTTTATATTATGACAGATGATCATACTCAGCAAATGATCAGTTGTTATGATAATCGTTTTGCCAATACACCAAACATAGACAGAATAGCTCAAGGTGGGGTTCGTTTTACAAACAGTTTTGTTGCAAATTCAATATCAGGACCAAGCCGGGCTTGTATGTTAACAGGGAAGCATAGTCACAAAAACGGAAAAGTAAATAATGAAGATCTTTTTGATGGATCACAGTCAACTATGCCTAAGATTCTAAAGGCTGCAGGGTATCAAACTGCGATTATTGGAAAATGGCACTTGGAAAGTAAACCAACAGGATTTGATCACTGGGAGATTCTTCATGGACAGGGAGAGTATTATCAGCCAGATTTTATCACAGAAAATGATACGATTCGTACAGAAGGTTATGTTACCGATCTAATTACAGATAAGAGTATTGCTTGGCTTGAAGCACGAGACAAAGAAGCACCATTTATCTTATTTGTTCATCATAAAGCTCCACATCGGAATTGGATGGCTAATACATCAGATCTGAATTATGCAGAAGATAAGGATTTTCCTCTTCCTGATAATTTTTATGATAACTATTCAGGCCGAGAGGCTGCCTCTAATGCAGAAATGAGAGTAAGTAGTAATCATGATATGGACTTGCTTTACGATAATAAAGTTTTTTCTGGGGATGAAACCAGTCGTTTGTTATCATGGTATTTACCTGAAGCCGGAGAAGGTGCTTATGGGAGAATGAATGACCAGGAACGTGAGGCTTTTGATCAACACTATAAACCAATTATTGAAGACTTCAAGAAACGGAATTTGAAAGGTAAAGAGCTAGCTGAGTGGAAATATCAGAGATACATTAAAGATTATCTGAAGTCAGCTAAATCAGTAGATGATAACATTGGAAAATTGATGGATTATCTCGAGAATAATAAGATGCTTGATAATACATTAGTCGTATACACATCAGATCAAGGTTTTTTTATGGGAGAGCATGGATGGTTTGATAAACGCTTTATGTATGAAGAGTCATTCAGGACACCTTTGGTAATGCATTTACCATCAGAATTTAAGAAAAGAGGTGATATACAGGAATTAGTCCAAAATATTGATTATGCACCTACATTTCTTGATCTGGCAGGAGTTGCAATACCTGATGATATGCAGGGGCTCTCGATGAAGAAACTTTTACAAGGATCTAACGTCCAGGACTGGCGAGAATCTTTATATTATCATTTTCAGGAATATCCTGCAGAGCATATGGTGAAAAGACATTTTGGTATCCGGAATAATAGGTATAAATTAATTCGCTTTTACAATGATCGGAAATTTTGGGAATTCTATGATCTTGAAAATGATCCTTCAGAAATGGTGAATGAAATCAACAATCCTAAATATATGGATATTATCTCTTCAATGAAAACAGAGTTAAATAAGTTGCAGGAATTGTATGATGATCCTATTCGATATACGGAGGAGATAAAATGATAAGTATAAATAGATTTCTATATATGAGAAGACTTTTAATATTCACTTTGTTTTTGCTATGTTTTGAAAATATGTTTTCAAAAATATCTATTATTCCCCAGCCAGTAACTATGGTGGAGAAGAATGGAGCTTTTGTTTTCGATAGTCAAACAAAGGTGTACTTTCAAACAGAAGATCAGAGAGAAGCAGCCTCATTTTTTATATCCAGATTAGAACTGGTGAGAGGAGAAAAGCTTAAGGAGGTAAATAAACGTCCTAAAAAAAACGCATTGATTTTTGTCTATTCAGACAGTTTGCCGAATGAAGGATATAAATTAACTGTGATGCCAGAGTTCATACAAGTTGAATCTTCATCGAAAGCTGGCTTTTATTATGCGACCCAAAGTTTACTGCAATTATTACCAGTTGAAGTTTTTAGAAGTACTACATTTTCAGATCTTGAGTGGAAGGTACCGGCTGTATTTATTCAAGATTCACCAAGTTATCCCTACAGAGGATTTATGCTTGATGTTGCTCGCTATTTCTTGCCAAAGGATGAAGTTCTTAAGTTAATAGATAACTTGGCTCTTCATAAACTCAATAAATTTCACTGGCATCTAGTTGATGACAACGGCTGGCGTATTGAAATAAAAAAATATCCTTTACTAGGAGCTGTCGGTGGTTACAGAGTTAAGCGAGAGAGTTTATTTCCAAGTAGAAAAAATCCAATGCCAGGAGAGCCGACTCCAGAGGGAGGCTTTTATACTCAAGAGGAAATCAAAGAGATTGTTAAGTATGCTCAAGATAGATGCGTAGAGGTTATTCCTGAAATTGAAATGCCAGCGCATACAAATTCATCATTAGCTGCATATCCACATTTGGCATGTCCTGTAGTTAAAGATTTTAT
>JBOFXU010000237.1:0-1750 GCA_051654305.1 Bacteroidales bacterium
ATCTGCTCCCTGATCTACAAATGTCCAGCTTGAGTTTTGCTGAGTTGTAGGTACTGTAAAGTCCTCTCCCGAAACATTGTAATCTGGGAATACTGTACATGCTACGTTTGCATAGAATGTGCCTGTTGCTCGCGGATCAAAGGTGTAATCTCCTTCAGCTGTGAAAGTAAGTTTATGATTATAGATACCATATTTTTCTTTCTCACCAGGTTGAGCTCCCCACCATTCTGTACCATCTGTACCGCTCGGTCCACAAGATAAGTGACCAAGTTTATCTTCTGCCCACATCCATGTTCCAGCAAGTTTATCTTCTCGTGAAAGTTCTTTCTGCATAGGAACAATCACATATCTCCATGCAATTTCTCCGTTATCTGCAATCAATTCAATTTTGTTTGATTTTAATGAAACGATTTTCAATTTCGGATTTTCGTAAGTTGCATCATTAGGAATGTACGGTATATATGATTTCGCAGGAAGTACAAGATAAACATCATTGCCATCTACTGTAAAGTCATAATCTACTGTTTTTTCACTTACAGGAGCCATAAAGTCTTCACCCGTTGTATTATATTCAGGGAAAATAGTACACTCTTTATTTACGTACACCGTACCACCTTCACCCGGATTGTAAGTATAATTTTTATCCAGTGTAAATGTCATGATATCATCGTAAACGCCAAATGGCTCTTTTTCATTTGGCATTGCCTGCCACCAGTTTTTACCATCGCCGCCTGATTCTCCACAGCTAAGGTGTCCTGCTTCTTCTTTTGCAATAACCCACTCTTTAGAGTCTTCTCCACCAAATGTTTTGAAGTAACGAGTAAAGTCGATCATTGTATTCTCGATTGTAAATTCCTTGATCACAGATCCGTCGCTTATACCATTCGAGTTAGAGATCATTACCTCTACCTGATACGTACCTGCAACTGCAAACACGCGTTCAAGTCCATTTACTGTTGAGTAATCCTTTTCACCAAACTTCCATACCGGATTGCACCCCGGATTGTTCATTTTGAACGTCACTTCATTCGTTGTCTGATCAACTGTGATCTCGCAATTAATAGATTCTGCTAATGGAATCCCATTTTCTGATGGATGTTTGTATGAATCTTCACATCCGGTAAGAGAGATTAAGAGTAAGCAGAAAAATGATATATAAGAGAATATTGTTTTCATCATATCCACGTAATTAATAGTTGTTTTGAGTTAGTTTACCTTGTGATGCATTAATCTCGCTCTGAGGGATTGGCAACCATTTTTTATTCTGGCTCCATGTGTTTGTGCGATAATTATAACTGTCTGGTGTCAGCACAGTTGCTGCAGCATCAAAACGAATCAAATCCCAATATCTCTTACCTTCACCAATAAATTCCAGACGGCGCTCATTCAAAATATTCTCCAATGTAGCTGTTGAATTACCCAAGCCGGCACGTGTACGAACCTGATTCAGATATCCGTCCGCATTTCCTGTTCCCGCTCCGCGTTTGATCAGCTCAGCTGCATTCAGCAATGTCTCAGCATATCGGTAGATACGAAGGTTATTACTCCAGTTCAAATCGGCATCAGCAAGTTGTCCTTTATTATAGTCTGTTCGTGCCATGTATTTGTTCAACCACAAACCTGTATCCTGGAAACGTGGGTTGTAAGATTTTCCACGTGCATCAAAAACAGTCGCTTCTTTACGTTTGTCTTTTGAATCAAACAGATCAAGCACTTCAAGTCTTACCGGACAGAATCCCCAACCATTATC
>JBOFXU010000238.1:0-2213 GCA_051654305.1 Bacteroidales bacterium
TAACTTGTCTGTTCAATACAAAAATCTTGAGTTGTTTACTCGTTTTGTATACTACACAGGAAATCAGATGAGAAGCGATGTGATGCCATTGTACCAGGGTATTGGTGGTGGATCAATTCACCGTGATATTGTGAATCGCTGGACACCTGAAAATCAGGGCTCGATTCCTTCAATCGGAAAATATGGTCAGGATCCGAACCGTGGAGACCACTGGAGATATGCTGATGCTCACATTCTTTCTGCATCATACATTCGTGCACGTAACATCGGTATGTCCTACAAGTTGCCTCAGGCATTCCTTCAAAAAGTTGGATTCAGATCTATGGTGTTAAGAGCTCAGGTAGACAATCCTTTCTTCATTGCATTCAACGGAGAAGGACTTGATCCGGAGTCATTCAATCTGAATGGTGGTTCACGCAGTAACAAAATTATGCCAACCTATACCTTCGGAGTAAATGTTAGTTTTTAACTCATAAATAACTATTGATAATGAAATATACAAAATACATTTCTGCATGCGCTCTGCTTCTTACAATGAACGCATGTAATTATCTTGATCTTGTTCCAAAAGGTCAGTCTGTGATTGAAACCGTGGAAGATTATAACGGGTTGATTGAATCTTTCTCACCTAATTACGATATCAACAACCTGGTATTCTTCCCTCAGGAAGCAATTCACTATAAACTGGATGAAGTATTAAGCTACAAAACGCCATTGGCTTCAGCTCAGTTTTTGTGGGATGACGAATTTGATCGTGCAAAGTATATTCAGACCGATGATCTTTACAATGATTTGTACAAGCGTATCGCCAAGTTGAATATCTTGCTGGATGGGATTGATGATGCGAAAGGACCAGATGCTCTTCGCGAAAAATCAAAAGCGCAGGCTCGTATCCTGAGAGCATATAACTACTTTTTCCTTGTAAACATCTATGCGAAAGCATACGATCCGGCTACTGCAGCTACTGACCGTGGAATCATTTTGCGTAAAGATTTCAATATGGAGTCAATCCCGGGGCAGTCTACAGTGAAAGAAGTATATGACTTTATTCAGAAAGACATCGAGGAAGCGATCGAAGGGTTGCCAGAGAAAAGAGAAAATATTTATCGTCCGGGCAAAGCTTTAGCTTATGCGTTGAAAGCAAAAGTGCATTTGTTCAAAGGCGAATTGCAACAGGCCCTGGATGCTGCACTGGCAGTTGGGCAATATGATGTGGCATTGTGGGATCTGGAGACATATGCAGATGCAAAATTGCAGAACCCGATGGTCGTGATAAATCACGATATGCCAGAGTGTCTGATGCATGGAAACGGGTCGAGCTCATTTTCTCCTGACTTAACTCACGTGATCAAAGAGGTCGTTGATTTGTATAGTCCATCGGATCTTCGTTACCAGCTATTCCTGAAAACAAGTCGTCCGCACCCTTCAGTTGAGCAGGGCTCTCTTTGCTTTGGTACTTACAATAAAGTGCGCTGGAATATTTCAGGAATGCGTTTGTCTGAAGTTTATCTGATCATCGCTGAGTGTTACGCTCGTATGGGTAACGCATCAGAAGCAGTGAAATGGATTAACGAGTTACGTCAGTACCGCTTCCGTGCAGGTCAGGTAGTAACTGTTTCAGCACAAAATGCTGCAGAAGCACGTCAGTTGGTCATCAATGAGCGTCGTATGGAACTGGTACTTTCAATCAACTCGTTCTTCGATATGAAACGTTACACTGTCATTCCGGAGTATCGTAAAACATTGACTAAAACGATCAGAGGAGTGGAGTATTCCTTATCACCGGATTCACACATGTATATTATGCCTTTCTCTATTGAGGCAATGGAAAGTAATCCGAATTTGATTCAAAATAGTAAATAATAACGAGAGGTCTTTCTCTTCCGAAACGAAGAGGAAGACCTTTTATAAATAAAATTCAACGATGAGAAAATTAGTATCTTTGATGATGATTAGCGTCCTTTCACTCGGACAGGTTGTAGCTCAGAAGGCTACCATTACAGTGAAGGGCTCGAAAAATGAAAAGGGGGCTTTTAAATCGGAAAGTGGTTTTGGGTTTGAACGTATTTCTCCCAACGAAAAGGGTGAATTTGTTCTAACCGTTGATGATCTTTCTTTGGGATATGGTTATATCTACGTTTCGAAAGATCAGAGATTCAATCATGTCTATCTTACTCCGGGGGCTGCTGTTGTTATAAACGAAACAGCTCAGG
>JBOFXU010000239.1:0-2463 GCA_051654305.1 Bacteroidales bacterium
CTGAAAAAACTTCTTACGATCGGTGTTCGGATACTCGCGACAAGCCTTTGGGCGGTTTTCGTAGATCGAGCAATAATTATCATCCATAAGAAACGGACAAGGCATGGTTTTAAACACATAATCCTTATCTTCATCAATACGGAGATAGCGCTGAATTACCTCGTGAGGCTTCATACGCGTAGCTTCTGCTATTTTTTCGATATCGCGATCGGTGATTCGGGGACCAAGAGAACGGCAACAATTGGCACATTCCAGACAGTCCATCTCCTCGAAGACCTGTTGATGAAGGTAATGAATGGTATCGTCGAGATCGCGAAGCTGATTCTTCTTTAGCCCCTTAAAAAACTTTTTATTCAAAGGAGCGGACTTATCAGCCCGCTCCTTTAGTATCTTAAGATCAATCATTCCCTATTACTTTAACAAATCAGGACGTAATTTTCTTGTTCTCATTACTGCCTGATCGTGTTCCCACTCAGCTATAACTTTGTGATTTCCTGACAAAAGAACCTCAGGAACTTTCCAACCGTTATAGTCTGCCGGGCGTGTATAAACCGGTGCCGCAAGGAGATTATCCTGAAAAGAGTCCGACAATGCCGATTGCTCATCAGAAATAGCTCCCGGAATCAGACGCACAATAGCGTCACTGATAATTGCTGCAGGCAACTCTCCTCCGGTGAGAACAAAATCGCCGATTGAAATTTCTTTGGTGATCAGATGCTCGCGAATACGATAATCAATCCCTTTGTAATGTCCGCAAAGAATAATCAGGTTTTCAGTCATCGAGAGAGAGTTCGCCATAGGCTGATTAAACTGTTCTCCATCGGGAGAGGTAAAGATCACCTCATCGTAATGACGTTCCTGCTTCAATGTATTAATTGCTCTTTCAATAGGCTCAATCTGCATTACCATCCCTGCACAACCTCCAAAAGCGTAATCATCTACCCGTTTGTGTTTCGATGTAGAGTAGTCGCGCAGATTATGCAGCTTAATCTCAACCAACCCTTTATCCTGTGCTCTTTTCAAAATAGAGTGATTAAAAGGGCCTTCGAGCAACTCCGGCATTACAGTTAAAATATCAATTCTCATGCTTCTTTTCAAATTTAGACGAAACTAGTTCCAGCACAGCCACCAGACCGTAACCGATAAGCATCAACAAAATGCTTTGCCAAATATAGGCATTTGGAGCGATATTTGCCTCGATTAAAGGTTTAGTAACACCATGACGATCTACAAAAGTCTCTACAACCTCTTTCCATGGCCACACCTTGTTGAGAGATCCGAACATAAATCCGGTAAGCATTGCAATTGTCAAATCATGAAACTTGCGTAACAAGAAAGAGAGAACATTCGAGAATAGTACAATACCAATACCTGCTCCTGAAATAAATGTAACGATGTACTTCAGATTAAAGTTCTGAATAGCTTCCATCATAAAGAAATATTTCCCCAGAAGTACAAGGATAAAACTTCCGGAAATTCCGGGTAGAATCATCGCACAAATGGCAATACTTCCGGAAAGAAAAATAAACCAGAGCGCATCAGGAGTCTGAGCAGGCGTAGCCACTGTTATAAAAAAAGCTCCAACAGCACCAATTATAAACGAAAGGATGGATCCGATGTTCCATTTTCTTATTCGTTTGGATACAAACCAAGTTGATGCCAATACTAATCCGAAGAAAAATGACCACACCAAAATTGGATGTTCGGTAAGCAGATATGTTATTATTTTAGCCAGGGAAATAAAGCTGATCGCAATCCCGGTAATGACTGCAAGTAGAAAATTTCCATTCACAGCTTTCCAAAACTCTTTCCAACGTAGTGTAAAAAACAACTTGATCGAATGTGCATTTACACTTTTAATGGAGTTAAGCAACTCTTCATAGATCCCTACAAGGAAGGCAATTGTTCCTCCGGATACTCCCGGCACAACATCTGCAGCTCCCATTCCCATCCCTTTCAACACTAACAAAAGGTAATCTTTAATGTTTCGGCGCATAATGATTTATATAATTGTTTAGTTTTTCGATAATTTCTTCTTCCAGCTTATCCGAAGGATTAAATGTTTCAGGCATCACCAGGAGTTCATACGCGGTTTCCTCAAGCATGGTGCTGTTCTCATTGATATAGTCCACAAAGTCATCACTCATGCTGATCTCTCCCTGATTATGCATATCGTTACACGTTAAGAACATCCGGTACATAGCGAGTCTTGCAAGGTACTTCATTTCATGCACATGAAGATATATTATAGCTGCCTTTTCATAATCCTTGAGATACTCGTCGCAATAAGCCTTGATGAGCCAGTATTGATTCGGAGCATCCTTCGTTTCGATATAGATATCATTCAACTCTTCGTATATATCGGCAATCGGAGTATTTAGAGCCAACTTGAGATCCATAGTCAGCATACGGTACTTCAGATCGTTACCGCCCGGCAGATCGGATACAGGAACAATAAAGTCG
>JBOFXU010000240.1:0-5996 GCA_051654305.1 Bacteroidales bacterium
CTCAGAGAATGGAAGACTTCATCCGCAAGCGTGTATCGGGATCAACCCCTGACACATCCTATGCTCCTGGTGTTATCTCATCTCCACTTCACTTCTGGATGCCAGAGATGGTAACATCCCGCTTAAGCGAAGGATTCAAACATTTCGGAAGATTGTCGCGCGGATTTCTAACCAATGAGGCCCTGATGATCGGAGTGGAAACCCGCACCTCATCACCTGTTCGAATTCCACGTGACCGCGAATCGCTGGAACATCTTACCATCAAAGGACTCTATCCCTGCGGAGAGGGTGCCGGATATGCCGGCGGAATTGTTTCTGCTGCAATCGATGGTGAAAAATGTGCCGAGGCAATTGCTTTGAAACTTGGATTCATCACACCTGCTCAAACGAAATAAGACATAAAAAGAAGCGGCGAAAATCTCAAATGAGATTTTCTCCGCTTCTTTTTATATACAGTAATATATCAATTACAGATTCTTATTGATCTCATCGATATAATTCAAAAGCTCTTCACGACCAATTTTCTTTTCAGAAGAAGTTTCAAAAATCACAGGAAGTTCTTCCCATGTTTCACGCAATTTTGCTTCAATAGCCAGACGGTTTGCCGATTTCTGTCCTTTAGAGATCTTATCCAGTTTGGTAAGAACGATACAGAACGGAACTCCGATTTCGCCTAATGTCTCGATAAATTCCATATCGATCTTTTGTGGCTCATGACGAGAATCAAGAAGCACAAAAAGACAAGTCAGCTGTTCTCTTTCTCTGATATAATAATCGATGATCTTTTTAATCTGCTCACGACCTTCTTTCCCGCGTCGTGCATATCCGTATCCCGGAAGATCGACAAGGTACCACTCGTCATTAATGATAAAATGATTAATCAATAATGTTTTACCAGGAGTCTGAGAAGTCATTGCCAACCCTTTTTTCTGAGTAAGCATGTTAATAAGTGAAGACTTCCCTACATTGGAGCGTCCGATGAAGGCATATTCCGGTAGATTATCCTGAGGACACTTTTTAACCTGGGTATTACTAATAACAAATTCTGCTTTTTTAATTTCCATAGTTTCTCTTTTGTTCGGGAGTAATCCCTGTTAATTCTCCTCTGAGTGCGGCAAATACCCCTCTTGAATATTATTCATACTCGCCCATATATTATGGCGGGCCTGCGGATTCAATACTTCAAGTTGTTTTACAATATCCTTTATTGCTCCACGGTAAGAAGTACGCTCATGGGGACAATTTTTCTTTTGTTTGCGGTATTCTCGCATTTCAGATAACTGGATCAATTCAGCTTCAGCCATCAGACACATAGGTCTGATGATGGTCATGTCGAATTTATCCATTGTTAATTTTGGCGGCATCGTACCAAACGCTCCCTGGAATGTCATATTCATCAGAAGCGTCTGGATGATATCGTCCTGGTGGTGCCCCAAAGCAATTTTGGTGCAATTATGTTCTTTGGCAAGGGCAAAAAGACGTTTTCTTCGGTTCCAGGAACAAAGAAAACACGGCGATTTCCGATGATCTGACGACTCATCAAACGATGTGGTCGCATGGATAAACGGAATGTCGAATTCACGACAATGATTTTCGAGATATTCCAAATCCGATTGATAAGGAATATTCTCCATAGTTATATGTGCGGCAATAACTTCAAAGCGAGGACGGAAAATTCTTTTCTTTCTTCCCAGAAGCTCTACAAGCGCCAGGGAGTCTTTTCCACCTGAAAGACCAATTAAAATACGGTCTCCATCTTCAATCAGTGAATATTTATCTATCGCTTCACGCATTTTAGCATCCAGCTTACGCATAAAATGCTCTTCAGGTGTAAACTTACCCATGAAATAAAATACTTAATTTGCTGTCAAATCAATTATAGCTTCATCTAAAACGGTTAGTTTCTCTAATCCAGTTTCGTGAACCAGGAATGTATTCTCAATCCCAACTGCTCCAACACCCGGAATCACAAACTTTGGTTCCACAGCTATTATATTATTCGCCTGCAGACGTTCTTTGGAACGACCAAATAAAACAGGCAGTTCATTAATCTCAAGACCAACTCCGTGACCTACAAAGGCAGCTTGTTGTCCATACCCCATAAAATAATCAGCCAAGCCCTCCTCTTTTGCTTTTTCGAAAGCCAGAATATATAGCTCAGAACAGGCTGTTCCGCTACGGGCATGATCTTTAATTTTATGTACGATATCAATGGATACCTCATGTGCTTTATAAGCCAGTTCGGATAATTTACCGACAGAGAATGTGCGGGTCATATCGCTGATATATGGAGAAAAAGTACCTCCCATATCCACCATCACAGACTCCCCCGATTCGATCACCCGGTTACAACTTCCGATTGGAAGCGACGGATCAATACCTGCGCCCCCCATGGCAAAATCATAAGGAGAAGCTGCCATCGCATTATCTCCGGCAAGAATACTTCCCATAAATATTTCCATATTTGGACCAAAGGCTCTAAAAACGCCCATCGCACCATGTGTACGGAAAAGATTTTCAATCGCAATATTGAATTCAAGGTCTGTCATTCCCGGACGATAACATTCAGGAACAAGACGCATCACTTCCGCATGCTTTGTACATGCTTTACGATACATTGAAACTTCCATAGGAGTTTTAACGGCACGTACGCTACGCATTAAACCTGAAACATTTCGGATTTCACTATTCGGAAAAAGAGATGAAAGACGAACTTGCTCACTAAATGAGATAAAATCACTTTCCAATCCCACAGATTTAGGAATGATACACCGTCTTTCGTTCAGAATCGCCGGAATATCTTCCGGTTTTCGTATATAAACAACATTTCCTTCTGTCAATCCAAACGGACGCTTCACAAAGAAGATAGGCTCTCCCTCTACCGGCAGGTAAAAGCAACCGTTAAAAACACGACCGGAAATATATAATAAATTCACAGTTCCACTAAGAAGACAAGCCTCAACGCCTGTTTGAAGCATCGCTTGTCTGATCTTATTCCAACGAAGAGATAACTCTTCGCGCAATTCATTTGTGTACATAAAATCAAGAATATACGTATTTCACCGGAACAAAGATAGACAAAAACCTTGTGATTATCAGAGGATATACACCGTCTATCCCGATAATTAAGATTGTTTATTAATTCGTCTTAATAAACATTATCGAATTATTTACATTTATCGCAGCTCAAGTTGTGGAAAAATTCCACAACTCACTACTAATCAATGCCTATAAATTTTCAAATCTTAAAAAATCGCGCTGGTATTAAAAATTATTCGCTTAAATAAACAAATAATGGGTTGTTTCGATTGAAAAGTTTAGACTACTTTGCAGTGTCATCTTTTGGATATGATAATTATCTAAAAATATATGACCTGTTTGATATTTTCGTTTGTTGTTGTTTTGTCTGTTTAGAAAATATTAGAAACCTAACTTACTATCTTATGATGCTTAAAAAGAGCTTACTGGTATTAGCTGTAATGGCTGCATACTTACTCTTTCCCGCTTGCAAAAAAAATAAAACCGAACAACTTCCTGTTGTTGTGGTAGAATACCCTATGCGCAAGAATATCGACTTAGAGGGGGAATATGTTGGTCGTATTCGTCCGAACAAATATGTGGAGATCCACGCGAGGGTTGTCGGGTTTCTGGAGCGTATGCTATTCTCGGAAGGAAAGCGCGTTAATGTGAATCAACCTCTTTTCGTGATTAATCCGGCACAGTACAAAGCTCGGGTGGATAAGGCACGGGCACAACTTAAAAAAGACAAGGCTCAAACAGCAAAAGCGGAAAGAGACGTGCAACGTATGCAACCTCTTTTTGAACAAAACGCTGTGAGTCGCCTCGACCTTGAAAACGCAATAGCTGCATTGGAAAATGCACAGGCAAGTGTATCGATGAGTAAAGCTGATCTTGATCAGGCTGAACTTGAACTAAGCTACACGACTGTTCGCTCTCCTATCTCCGGATATGTAAGTGAGCGTACTGTTGATATTGGCTCTCTTGTTGGTGGAAGCGGCAAGTCCCTTCTCGCTACTGTTGTTCAAACAGACACTGTTTTGGTCGACTTTAAAATGACGGCACTCGATTATCTGAAAAGCAAGGAACGCAATGTCAGTCTTGGAGAAAGAGATGCAAGCCGCTCCTGGCAGCCAACAGTCTCCGTTACGTTAGCAGACAACTCAATATATCCGATCAAAGGTGTTGTTGATTTTGCTGACCCTCAGGTTGACCCTCAAACAGGTACGTTTACCGTTCGTGCGCAATTATACAACCCGGATAAGAAACTTCTCCCGGGACAATTCACAAAAGTAAAATTATTGCTGGATGTGATTGAAAATGCAATCATTATCCCACGTAAGGCTGTTTCTATCGAAACGGGTGGAGCCTTTGTGTACGTTATGAAACGCGACAGTACTGCTGAAAGACGATTTATCGAGATCGCTCAGGAACTCGAGAACCAAGTTATTGTTGAGCGTGGATTAAGCGTATATGACCAGATTGTTACTGAAGGATTCCACAAACTTAAACCTGGCACAAAAGCTCAGATGGTAAACTCATGGGACAAAAGTAAAATGGAATCACTAAAGAAGGAGGATAAATAATGAAACCTGGATTCTTTATTGATCGCCCTGTTTTTTCGTGGGTACTTTCTATTGTTATTGTTATCATTGGAGTTATCGGCTTAAAGCTCTTACCTATTGACCAATATCCGAAGATTACACCTCCGGTGATTAAAGTAGGTTGCTCCTACCCCGGTGCAAGTGCTATGACTGTTTCGCAGGCCGTAGCGACTCCGCTTGAACAACAATTAAACGGAACTCCCGGAATGATCTACATGCAATCCAGCAGTAACAACTCCGGAGGTTTATCCATAGACCTCACCTTCGATGTGTCTGTTGATGCTGATTTAGCAGCCGTGGAAGTACAAAACCGTATCAAACTTGCCGAATCGGGCCTCCCAACGGAAGTTATTCAAAACGGAATACGGGTAGACAAACAATCTGCAAGTCAGTTGATGACTTTGTGTCTTACCTCCTCTGACCCAAAATTCGATGAGATATACTTGAGTAATTATGCAACAATCAATGTTATTGATGTATTAAAACGCATACCCGGAGTCGGACGTATTTCCAATGTGGGTAGCCGTTACTACGGAATGATGATCTGGGTGATGCCTGACCGTCTTGCCAGCTTTGGTCTGACGGTAAAACATCTTCAGGATGCCCTGAAAGATCAGAATCGTGAAGCAGCAGCCGGTGAATTAGGTCTTCAACCCATCAACGATCTTGATGTAGCTATACCAATCAGCACGAAGGGTAGATTAAGCTCCACAAAAGAGTTTGAAGATATTGTGGTACGTGCTAATCCGGACGGATCGATCATTCGTATACGAGATGTAGCTCGTGTATCACTTGAAGCATCTTCTTATTCCACCGAAAGCGGACTGAACGGAAAAAATGCAGCCGTTCTGACAATCTACTTGCTTCCGGGCGCAAATGCGCTTGAAGTGGCAGATGAAATACGTAAAGAAATGAAGGATATCAAACGTAATTTCCCGGAAGGAATTGACTTCCTGATTCCGTTTGACAATACCGAGTATATCAAAAACTCTATCAACGAAGTATATATTACTCTCTTTGAAGCATTATTACTGGTAATTCTTGTGGTGTATCTATCGCTTCAGAACTGGAGAGCAACTCTTATTCCTGTGATTGCTGTACCGATATCATTGATTGGAACCTTCGGAGTGATGTTAATCTTTGGATTCTCGTTAAATCTGCTTACCCTTTTGGGATTGGTTCTTGCGATTGGTATTGTGGTGGATGATGCTATTGTTGTTGTCGAGAGTGTAGAAAGACTCATGGAAGAGGAGAATCTCTCGGCAAGAGAAGCAACTCACAAAGCGATGAAAGGACTCTCTGGTGCTTTAATTGCAACGTCACTTGTACTGGCAGCTGTGTTTGTGCCTGTAAGTTTTCTGGACGGAATCACCG
>JBOFXU010000241.1:0-7957 GCA_051654305.1 Bacteroidales bacterium
TGGAAAAGATCGATCGGGCGATGATTATTCACGGTGATCCGCGTAATACGGAATTACTCAAGGAAGAAGGTATCAAGAATATAGATGCCTATATTGCACTGTCTGAGAGTGCTGAAGAGAATATTCTTTCGTGTTTGACCGCGAAGAAGTTCGGGATTCGTAAGACAGTAGCCGAAGTAGAAAATATCGATTATATCGAAATGGCTGAAAGCCTCGATATTGGTACGATTATTAATAAGAAGCTGATCGCTGCCAGTCAGATTTATCGGATGTTGCTGGAGTCGAAAGCAGTGAATGTGAAATGTCTCACGTTTGCGGACGCTGAGGTGGTGGAAATGATTGCCCAAGAAAATTCGAAGGTAACGAAAAAGCCGGTAAGAGACCTAAGTCTTCCGAAGGGTATTACCTTTGGTGGATTGGTTCGGAACGGAGAAGGTATTCTGATTAACGGGGATACACAGATTCTTTCGGGAGATTCGGTTATCGTATTCTTCCTGGGAACGGCAATCCAGAAGATGGATAAATATTTCAATTAATTTTCCCTACCAATTCTTGTTCTTTAGCGATTACTTATGAATAGTTTCAATATCAAACTCACATGTTATATATTAGGCTTGCTTCTCTTTGTAGAAGCAGGCTTTTTAACTATCTCTCTTTTTGTCTCTCTGTATTACCATGAACGCGACATACTCTCCTTTGTATCTGCGATTATCACTTCCATCTGTCTGGGTGGGATGATGGTGTTTTTTGGTCGTAAACACACCAAAGAGCTTTCTAAAAAAGAGGGATTTCTGATTGTCTCTTCTTCCTGGATGTTATTTTCACTAATCGGATCTATTCCGTTTATGGTGAGCGGTAGTATTCCAGGCTTTACCAATGCCTTTTTTGAAACCATTTCGGGATTTACGGGAACGGGTGCCAGTATTCTGAATAACATAGAGGAATTGCCTCATGGTATTCTTTTCTGGCGAAGTATTACCCAGTGGATCGGTGGGATGGGGATGGTTGTATTTACCATCGCTTTGCTGCCTTTACTGAAGGTGGCAGGAGCAGTGACCTTGTACAATAAGGAGGCTCCGGGACTGACGAAAGATAAGATGACGCCAAACATTACGGGTACGGCACGCCGGCTCTGGGGGATGTATATCACACTCACCCTGATCCTCACCGGATTGTTGTGGGTGGGCCCTATGAATCTGTATGAGGCGGTTTGCCATAGTTTTACGGCGATGGGAACAGGAGGATACTCGACCAAGCAGGCAAGTATTGCTGCATTTAACTCACCCTACACGGAGTATATGCTTACGCTGTTTTGCTTTATTGCCGGGATAAATTTCTCGTTACTCTATGTCCTGTATCATGGGAAACTGAAGAAGATGTTTAATGATGAGGAGCTGAAATGGTATTTTATTTTTATCGGAGCAGCTACCCTTATTACGACTGGAGCCTTACTCTATTTCAATACGTATTCAGGATTGGAAGTAGCTTTCAGAAGCGCTTTGTTTCAGGTGGTAACGATTATGAGTACATGCGGATATGCTACGGCAGACTATGCTGCATGGGGGAGTTACTTCTGCTTCTTCTCGGTGTTGCTGATGCTGATCGGAGGAAGTGCAGGGTCGACCAGTGGAGGGATAAAGGTGGTTCGTATCGTGGTAATGATTAAGAATGCCTTAAACGAATTTAGTAAGCAGCTTCATCCCAATGCTTTAGTGCCGGTGAAGATCAACAAACAAGTGATTGCAAATACGTATGTAGTGAAAACGTTGGCTTTCATCTTTGTGTATCTCTGTGTGGTAGCTATTGGTGTAGGAATTTTGTGCTTCTGCGGATCAAACCTCGAGGAGTCTATCGGTTCGGTAGTTTCCTGTATCAGTGGTGTCGGTCCGGGACTCGGAAGAACGGGACCTGCGGGCAATTACGATGTGCTTGCGCCGTTAGCAAAATGGACATTGTCGTTCATCATGCTGATTGGTCGTCTCGAGTTGTTCACTGTACTTGTACTGTTTACTCCGAATTTCTGGAGAAATAAATAATGATTAAATGAATAGAATGAAGCCAAGACTAAATAAATTCTATTTTAAAGATACCTCTTTTGCACAATTGATGCAAAAGAGGATTTTTAGTGTTTTGCTGATTGCACGTAAGTATGATGCTTTTATGCTGGAAGATGACGGCAGGATAGAAGAGCTGATATTCTTTGAATACACGTCTCTGAATCTGCGTTATCCGCCACGGATCACACAGGTGGTGACCGAAGAGGAGGCTATGAACGAGCTCTCTACACACCGCTACGATCTGATCATAGCTATGCCGAGTGTGGAGTCGACGGAGGTGTTTAATACCGCTACGCGAATTAAGGAGAAGTATCAGGATATTCCAATCATTGTGTTAACTCCTTTCTCGCGGGAAATCTCGATGCGACTTGCCAAAGCCGATCTGGGAGCTATCGACTATGTGTTCAGCTGGCTGGGGAATGCCGAATTGTTGCTGGCGATTATTAAGCTGATGGAAGACCGCATGAATGTAGAACATGATGCACTTGCCGTAGGGGCTCAGGTCATTTTACTGGTTGAAAACTCGATCTATTTCTATTCTTCGGTACTCCCGCAACTCTATAAATTTATCCTGAAACAATCGCAGATATTTTCGAAAGAGGCGCTTAATGAACATGAGATGATGCTCCGTATGCGAGGTCGTCCGAAGATTCTTATGGCAAGAAACTACGAAGAGGCGATGTATCTCTACGAGAAATATAAGAATCAGATGCTGGGGATTATCTCTGATGTCCGTTTTCGGGTGAACGGCGTGACCGACTCCGAAGCAGGAATTAAGTTTTGTAGTCATGTGAGGAGTGAAGATCCGTTTATTCCGATCATTCTGCAATCGTCAGAACAGAACAACCGCTTCAAGGCATTGAATCTTCAGGCTGACTTTCTGGATAAGAACTCCAAGAAATTTACAGTGGATCTGAAACAAATCATTTTGACAACCTTCGGTTTCGGCGACTTCCTGTTGCAGGATCCTTCGAGCGGGGAGGTGCTTATGCGCCTGACGAATCTGAAGGAGTTTCAGAATAATATATTAAACTTTCCGGAGGACTCATTTCGCTATCATGCTTCGAGAAATCACTTCTCACGCTGGCTCTATTCGCGGGCAATGTTCCCGCTGGCAGAGTTTGTGAAACGTCACCGGATCTCCCATTATCCGAATTTTCAGGATGCAAAGCAGGCTATTTTTGATGCGATTGTGGATTATCGTCGCATGAAAAACAGGGGGGTTGTGGCTGTCTTCGAGAAAGACAGGTATGACCGTTATTCCAATTTTGCCCGAATCGGTGAAGGTTCGCTGGGAGGAAAAGGGCGTGGTCTGGCATTTATTGATTCGATCATAAAATCGCATCCGGATCTGGAAGACTACGAGGGGACTACTGTAACTATTCCCAAGACGGTGGTGCTTTGTTCGGATTATTTCGATGACTTTATGGAGAGTAATAACCTCTACGGATTGGCTTTGTCGAATATTTCGGATCAGGAGGTGCTGGATGCATTTCTCGAAGCAGAGCTGCCAGATGCCCTTCGGGATGATTTTCTGACCTTTATGGCAGCAACGGAGTCACCGATTGCCGTGAGATCTTCGAGTTTACTGGAGGATTCACATTATCAGCCTTTTGCAGGGGTTTATTCTACGTATATGGTGCCGAATCTCGAAGATAAGGAAGCTACTGTAAAGTTGCTTGCAGGGGCGATTAAATCCGTGTATGCATCGGTTTTCTATCAGGAGAGTAAAGCCTATATGCTTGCTACTTCCAATCTGATTGATCAGGAGAAGATGTCTATTATTCTTCAGGAAGTAGTCGGGAATAAGTACCACGATCGTTATTATCCGACACTGTCGGGAGTGGCACGATCGTTAAACTTCTATCCGATCAATGATGAAAAAGCGACAGATGGAATAGCTAACATCGCTTTCGGGTTAGGGAAATACATTGTTGATGGGGGAGTTTCGTTACGGTTCTCACCAAAACATCCGCATAATATATTACAACTTAGTGATCTGGATCTGGCATTGAAGGAGACTCAGACACGTTTCTACGCTTTGTCTCTGCACAATATAGCGTCGCGCTTTGAAGTAGAGGATAGCTTTAATCTGGTGAAGCCTCTGGTACGGGATGCCGTTGGAGATGGTTCGCTCAGAGATGTTGTTTCTACCTATAATTTCAATGATCACATGCTTATTGACGGACTGCATGAGGGCGGCCGTAAAGTGGTGACATTTGCCAATATACTTCAGCACAATGTTTATCCGCTTGCCAAAGTTCTTGAAGAGGTTCTGCGGGTTGGTGAGGAAGAAATGGCAACTCCCGTTGAGATTGAGTTTGCCGTGGAGTTAAATAATCCGGATTATCCGGAGGGACTCTTTTATTGGTTGCAGATTCGTCCGATTGTAGACAGTAACAAGGGAGCTGAGGAGGTGAATGAGCTGACAACGATTGATAGTTTCGACAAGGAGTCTTGCGTGCTGATGTCTAAAAATTCGCTGGGGCATGGTATAATACCCGATGTGACGGATATTGTTTACGTCAAGAGTCAGGGGTTCAGATCGTCGAACAATACCAGAATTGTGGAACAGATTGATGCGCTGAACCGGGAGTTTGTTCAGACCGGGCAAAACTATATTCTGGTAGGTCCGGGGCGCTGGGGATCGAGTGATTCAGCGCTTGGTATTCCGGTAAAATGGTCACATATTGCCGGGGCACGTATCATCGTAGAGTGTGGGCTTGAGAATTACAGAATTGAACCAAGTCAGGGAACACACTTCTTCCAGAATATGACGTCATTCGGGGTAGGCTATTTCACGATAAATCCATATATGAATGATGGATTCTTCAACGAAGAGTATCTGAATGCCCAGGAGGCTGTGTATGAGAGTGACTTTATACGTCATGTGCGAATGCCTCAACCGATGAGGATTATTCTGAACGGAAAAAAAGGGTTGGGAGTTGTACTGAAGTCAGAAGAGGAGTAGTTGAAAAACAATGGTAAGGAAGAAATAATTTAACACAGAAAGTTAGGTCTGTTTCTTGCAAAATTGTACATTTGAAAAGTTCAATCGTGTCAGGTTTTAAAAGAAATAACCCAGCTTATGAAAGATTTTGCAGCCATAGATTTTGAAACAGCCAATGCTAAACGTTCAAGTGTTTGCAGTGTAGGTATTGTGATTGTGCGTAATGGTGAAATTGTAGATGAAATCTATCGTTTGATTCGTCCAAGACCTAATTTTTACTCACAGTGGAATACGCAGGTACATGGCATGACATTTCAGGATACGATTGATGCTCCTGACTTTCCTGCAGTTTGGGCGGAGATTCATCCGCAGGTTGCGGGTCTGCCTTTTGTGGCACACAACAGTCCGTTTGATGAGGGATGCCTGAAGGCAGTGTTCGAGTTGTATAATATGGAATATCCCGAGGAGTATTTTTTTTATTGTACGTGCCGTGCATCACGCAGAGCTTTTCCACATCTTCCAAATCACAAATTGAATACCGTTTCGGCGCATTGTGGTTATGATTTGCTGAACCATCACCATGCGCTGGCTGATGCTATTGCGGCAGCTAAGATTGCATTGCAGGTATTCTGATCTTTGATATTATCCGGATATTGTGAAACCGGAGATGCAGATTGTGCATTTGAAACAAACAAAAACTGCCGAAATATTTGATTTTCGGATAAATATTTCTATATTTGCATCGATTTTCGCAATCTCTGTTAGGACACTTTTGGGGCTTATTAAATTGCGTAATAATAACTTTCTAAAAAATATAGAAATGGACTTTATTAAAATTGCTGAAGAAGCTTTTGCTTCAGGGAAAGCTCATCCTTCATTCAGAAGTGGTGACACGGTGACTGTATCTTACAGAATTAAAGAGGGTAACAAAGAGCGTATCCAGGATTATCGTGGTGACGTTATCAAAATTGTTGGTCACGGTGACAAAAAACGTTTTACTGTACGTAAAATGTCTGGTAACGTTGGTGTTGAGCGTATCTTCCCAATCGATTCTCCATTCATTGAGAACATTACAGTTAACAAATACGGTAAAGTACGTCGTGCTAAATTGTACTACCTACGTGCACTTACTGGTAAAAAAGCAAGAATCAAAGAGAGAAGACAAAAAATCTAATCTTTTTCTTCAGAAAAAATTTAAGGGTATCTCCTCGGAGATGCCCTTTTTTTATGGCCTGTTGCGAAAGATGAGATACATATCTTTGAGATTAAGTACCATTTCGTCAAACAGGTTAACAACATTCTGTCCGATGACTCCATCGGCAACTTTATTATTGTTCCCCATTTCATCGGTAATGACGTGTACAAGAGGGATTCGGATCTCTTTTCCAGCGATAGTTACCGGGAATTTCTTCCACGAATAGCAGTTTACAAGTACTATACCTCCGGCACCGCCGATATTTATCTGAGTTTTGTTACCATTACTTTGCGTTTGCAACATATAACGGAGATAGAACCTTCTGAAGAGTTGCGATCCTGTCGATCCTGTATCGAAAAGCATCTGAATATCCTCTCCCTGGAATTTTGTTTGCAAAATAGGACTGAGTCCATCCATAAAAAGATTGTTTACATCTTGGTAAGATGATTGAGGCATAATGCTGAGTGAACCTTCGCGCCCGATGATCATTTCTCCCATTTCGCGCATAACAGGATATCCGATTATCCCATTGATCTTATAGTTTACTTCGTTAAAGGTCAGCTGTTCATCGGCTACTACAAGAAAAATGGCATGATTCACAATTAAATTCCCGATCAGAATTTCCTCAGCATAGCCTACTCCCGCCTGAATGTTTTGTTCGGTAGAAGTGCCGATGCTGAGGCTGTATTTATCAAATATTTTGATATTCATCTGTTTAGCCATTGTTCTTGTAACGACCGAGATGTTGGCACCTGAATCAAATACAAAGTTTTGGGTCACCTGATTGCGAGAAACAGGAACTACAAAATGTCCCATACCATTCCTGTGGAAAGGGATATAGTGAATTTTGTTTTCCTTGTTGACATTCAGGGGTGGGGTGTTCGCCAGTGCTTGGTAGAGTTGAGCCATATTGAGATATGCCTCTTTTTTAGACGCAGTGATGGGATCATCGCTTACAGCAGCGAGTTTTTTGTAGTAAGTGAGCGCATCTTTGTATTTTGACTCTTTGATGTAATTATCAATCAGAAGCTCATAAAGCAGATATTTCATCGAGTCGGGGAGTTCCTCTCTGTTTGTCGCGAAAATATTCTGGATAAGTGAATCTGAGCTTTTTAGTTTACCAAAGGCATTATAGATAAAAGCTCTGTAGAATTTTCCATCGTAAGAGTTTTGCCACTTTATATCTTGTTGCAAGAGCTGAGTTCTAAGTTCAAAAAAACGTTTTTGATCAAAGAGTGTTTGTATTTTGTCTTCAGCAGATAATGCAGCTGAGGTGAGAATGAAAAATAGAATCAGAAGCTGTTTCATGCCCGGAGGTTAATGGTTAATAGATAATTTCGCTTTTAAACTCCTCCTCGCTGGCTTGCGACAAGTTCCAGTAAATTTCAGCAATTTTTTTAGGGGAGTATTTTCCGGAAGGACGAATAAATCCACATACCGTAACCATGGCACAACGCACCGGACTATCTTTGAGTCTGGTGTGGAGCGATTGTACAAGGTTTCGCATCCCCGCTTTTCCGATGGATAATCCCATGTAATCAGGGTTTCCTTCGAGGGCAAGTCCACCACCTGTAAAGAAGAGTGTTCCTTTTTTCTTCTTCTCAAGAATAGGTAGCATAATTTTTATGGTATTGAATGCACCCCCTATGTTTGTATCATTTGCGCGGGCAATATCTTCCCAGTGTAGCGTGTCTATAGTTCCCGGACAAAAGTCTGCAGCATTGAAGAGAACAATATCCGGTGTCCCAAAGAGTT
>JBOFXU010000242.1:0-2977 GCA_051654305.1 Bacteroidales bacterium
CCTTACGTATGAGGGAAGAAATGCAGAAAGATTTCAAACTTTTGGCACAGGAAATTCTCGAGGAAAAAAGTAACCGCATTACGGAAGTAAACCGGGAGAATATACAGCAGCTATTAAATCCACTCTCTCAGAAGCTTGTAGAGTTTAAGCAAAAGGTGGAAGATACGTATGATCGGGAATCTAAAGAGCGTTTCTCTTTGCAATCGAGTATAAAGGAGTTGGTAGAACTAAATAATCGGATTAGTAGTGAAGCGAGTAATCTGACGAAAGCATTGAAAGGTGATAGTAAGATTCAAGGGGACTGGGGAGAGATGATTCTTGAAACTATTCTCGAGAAATCGGGTCTGCGAAAAGGGGAGGGATACTTTACACAGGAATATTTGAAAGATGAGCAAAACAGGAATATGGTTAACGACTCGGGACAAAAGATGCGTCCAGACGTTATTGTTGCTTATCCGGATAAACGCAAAGTGATTATTGATTCGAAAGTTTCACTAACTGCTTATGTGAGGTACCAAGAGAGTGAATCGGATGAAGAACAGCGTAAAGCCCTCGGGGAACATCTCTTTTCGGTCAAGCGACATGTTGATGAATTGAGCGCTAAGAAATATGATGATTATGAACAGACGCTGGACTTTGTTATGATGTTTATTCCGAATGATGGTGCATATATGGCAGCCATGAAAGAGGATTCATCTCTGTGGAGTTATGCGTATGATCGTCGTATTGTATTAATAAGCCCTACAAATCTTATTACAGCGCTTAAACTGATTTCCGATCTCTGGAAAAGAGAGTATCAGAGCCGTAATGCCCTTGATATTGCCGACAGGGGTGGTAAATTGTTTGACAAATTTGTTGTGTTTCTGGATCATATGAAACGAATCGGAGATTCTGTTGATAAAACCCAGAAATCTTACCAAGAGGCGATGCGTTCATTGAGTGAAGGAAATGGAAACCTCATAGTTCAGGCTCGTCAGCTGAAAGAACTTGGTGTAAAAGCGAAAAAGAGTTTGCCTGAAGGGGAGTAATAAAAAAGGATCGAACACTTATTATTAAGTGTATCGATCCTTTTTTGTATGTAGCTCAATAGTCCTTCAAGGAATGATGGAAGCCAACTGTTGTGTGCTTTTTAAAATCGTAGAAGCAGCAACTGAGTAATCCAGTAACTCACCAGCAAAGTATCTGTCGTAAGCGGCCATATCGATTAATCCGTGTCCCGAAAGGTTAAACAGAATATTCTTACTAACCCCTTCTTCTTTGGCTTTCAATGCTTCGCGGATGGCAATAGCTATGGCGTGAGTGGATTCAGGGGCAGGGATTATTCCCTCGGTTTGTGCAAAAAGTACTCCTGCTTCGAATGTTTCTAACTGAGGTACTGACTGAGCTTCAATCAGCTGATCCTTGATTAACTGACTCACGATAGATCCAGCTCCATGGTAACGTAGCCCTCCGGCATGAATATCAGCAGGCTCAAAATTATGTCCCAGAGTGTACATCGGGATAAGAGGAGTGAGCCCTTCTGTATCGCCAAAATCATATTGAAACACCCCTCGGGTAAGTTTCGGACACGAGGCAGGTTCGGCAGCAATCACACGTACTTTTTTTCCATTGCGGAATTGATTCTTCAGAAATGGGAACGAAATCCCCGAGAAGTTAGATCCACCTCCGAAACACCCGATCACAATATCCGGATACTCTTCAGCCATCTCCATCTGCTTTTCAGCCTCCATGCCTATAATCGTTTGATGAAGGATAACGTGATTTAATACACTTCCCAGGGCATATTTTGTATTCGGAGTTTTCATAGCCATCTCTACAGCTTCAGAAATTGCCATTCCAAGACTTCCCGAAGTATTCGGATATTTCTCACGCATACGTCTTCCATTCTCAGTAAGGTTACTTGGTGAAGGAATAACATTAGCTCCCCATGTGTTCATCATAGATTTGCGGTAAGGTTTTTGCTCGAAGCTAACTTTTACCATGAAGATGGTCAGGTCTATTCCAAAGTGCTTACAGGCAAAACTCATAGCAGCTCCCCATTGTCCGGCACCTGTTTCTGTAGTGATTCGCTGAACGCCATCCATCTTGTTGTAGTACGCCTGAGCAATTGCTGAATTTAGCTTATGAGAGCCAACGGGACTCACACTTTCGTTTTTGAAGTAGATCTTAGCCGGTGTTCCTAACGCTTTTTCCAGGCCAATTGCACGAACTAAGGGGGTTGGCCGATATACTTTATACAGATCCTGTACTTCTTCAGGGATGTCTATAAAAGCCTGTGTTGAGAACTCCTGATCGACAATTCCTTTAGGGAAAAGGCCCAGAAGATCTTCCGGTTTTGCCGGTTCCATTGTTCCCGGATGAAGGATAGGTAGCGGTTTGTTTGTCATGTCCGCTACGATGTTATACCATTGGGTTGGCATTTCTCTCTCACTGAGAATAAATTTTCTTGTTTTCATAATAATGATTTTGTTTGGATTGTTTTTTTTGTTGGATACAAAAAAGCCCGTTACTGCAGTTGCAAGTAACGGGCTTTCCGTAGAAGTTTGTTATCTATCAAAGATATGTTTGTATAGATCTCAACCGGATATAAGCATGTTCTCACAACAGGAAATTCCGCTGTGCCACCACCATGCTTTATTATTTAGTTGAGAAAAATTCATATCTGTTTTTTTTGTGTTATGCTGCAAATGTATGGATTTGTTTTAATAAAGCAAGCATTTCTGATATTTTTTTTAATAAAATGCAGAAATGCTTACTATTTGTGTATTTTAGGTTAGAATCCTAATGCGGCTAAAACCTTTTCGTTGGCTTTTCGGTCGATCCCTCTGAAAGGATAACAATGGATATGAATGGCCGGATTGTAGTTCAATTCAATGATTGCATAATTGTGATCATTGGATGGTTGATAAATATCCTGTATCATCATATCTACACCGCAGATGGATGCATTAACCATTTCAGCCGCAGTAATTGCCAG
>JBOFXU010000243.1:0-11899 GCA_051654305.1 Bacteroidales bacterium
CCGTGGAACTTTTCTCCGGTTTTAGATTTGGGTCGTAACCCTTCCTGGTCACGTATGTGGGAAACTTATGGTGAAGATGCTTATCTTGTTTCGGAGATGGGTGCAGCATCTGTGCTGGGTTACCAGGGAAGTGATCCGAATAATGTTGGCCAAAATCATGTAGCGGCTTGCCTTAAACACTTTATGGGGTATGGGGCAGCGATTTCGGGGAAAGACCGTACTCCTTCGATGATCTCAGAGCGTGAGATGAGAGAAAAACAGTTTGCTCCATTCCTTGCTGCAATCAGACAGGGAGCTTTGTCGGTAATGGTAAATTCCGGAGTAAACGATGGTTTGCCTTTGCATATGAATAAAGAGTTAATTCAGGGGTGGTTAAAAGATGATCTGAAATGGGATGGTCTGGTGGTTACTGACTGGAATGACATAAACAACTTATATACAAGGGATCGTATTGTTGCGACGAAGAAAGAAGCCATTGAACTGGCTATCAATGCTGGGATTGATATGTCAATGGTTCCTTATGAGTGGGAATTTTGTAATCTGCTTAAGGAGCTTGTAAATGAGAAAAGAGTGGCTATGTCACGCATTGATGATGCTGTGAAACGTGTATTGAGAATGAAATATCGCTTGAACTTATTTGATAAACCTTACTGGAGTAGTAGTGATTATCCATTATTCGGTTCGGAGCAGCATGCAGAGAAGGCGTATGAGTCGGCTTGTGAGGCAATAACATTACTAAAGAATAATGATAATGTTCTTCCATTAAATAAGAAAGCAAAAGTTCTTCTGACAGGTCCGAATGCAAATTCGATGAGAACACTTAACGGAGGATGGTCTCTCTCATGGCAGGGTGAAAAAGTAGAACAATTCGCACAACAGTATAATACCATTCTTGAAGCTCTTGAGAATAAGATTGGAAAAGAAAACATTCTTTTTAATGAAGGCGTTTCTTACAATCATTCAGGGAAGTATTTTGAGGAGATTGTTGGTAACTACGATCAGGTGTTGAGCGATGCCAGAAAAGCAGACTACATCGTTGTGTGTGTCGGAGAAAACTCCTATTGTGAAACACCAGGAAATCTTGATGATCTCTATTTGTCGGACAATCAGCAAAACTTGATCAAAGTCTTAGCGAAGGCAAATAAACCGATAATACTTGTGCTTAATGAAGGAAGACCTCGTCTGATTTCAAAAGTAGAGCCTCACGCTGCAGGTATCGTACAGACCTACTTACCGGGTAATTATGGAGGCGATGCATTGGTTGATATATTATTTGGTGATGTAAACCCAAGTGGAAAGTTGCCTTATACATATCCAAAGTATCCGAATACATTGATTACCTATGATCATAAACCATGTGAGAGTATTGGTACAATGACCGGGGTATATAATTACGATGCTCAAAGTGATGTTCAGTATGCTTTTGGTTATGGATTGAGCTACACCAAGTTTGAATATTCTGAACTGACAGTGGATAAAACTGAATTTGGAAGTGAAGATGAATTAAACGTTTCAGTGAAAATTTCAAACATTGGAGGTCGTGACGGAAAAGAGGCAGCATTAGTTTTTGTGTCTGATCTGATAGCATCACTTACACCAGATGTGAGACGTTTAAGAGGTTTTGATAAAGTTGCACTAAAAGCAGGTGAATCAAAGGTTGTTACTTTTAAAATAAAAGCTTCTGATCTTGCATTTGTAAATAGTGACGGGAAATGGATATTAGAGAATGGAGAGTATATGGTCCAAATTGGAAATGTGTCTTCATTAATTAAGTGTGTGAAAGGTAATATTTGGGAAAATCCGAATATTGATTAGTAAGGAAAAAAGGGAGTTATGTGTTCATAACTCCCTTTTTTATAATTAGGTTTTAGGTTTGTTTTGTTTTTTATGATTATGTCTTGTGTGATTATAGAGTTGATGTATATACTTTCGGTTTATCTTTGTGGATAAATATATGAGAAATATGAAAACAAAGATAGGCTCTTTTTTAAGAAACAATATTCTGACGGTGATTGGAGTCATTCTTGGAATGATCGGAGGTTATTTTTACTGGATGTATATCGGTTGTAACAGCGGAACCTGTCCGATTACGTCATCACCTTTGAATAGCTCTCTCTGGGGGGCTACGATGGGCGGATTATTTCTTAGTATATTTCAAACGAAAAAGAAATAACAAGCCCACGTGGCGGTAGAAATGAATATAAATCAAATAAAGATATTATGCGAAAATTAATAATACCTGTTCTGCTTTTCGGTATGTCAACAGCTTTGGGGTTTAGTCAGAGCGAGAAAAAAAAGGTAGATACGCAAGTTCAGAAGAGTAGTAAGAAAACTATTGAATTGACAAAAGCTGATTTTCTTAGCAAAGTAGCAAATTATGAAACATCTCCGAACGAATGGAAATATCTTGGAGACAGACCTGTTTTGATTGACTTTTATGCGAGCTGGTGTGGACCTTGTAAAGCGATCGCTCCTATATTGGAGGAACTGGCAAATGAATATGGAGATTCGATTTATATCTACAAAATAAATACTGAAAAGGAAAGAGAACTATCTTCTGTGTTTGGTATTCGTAGCATTCCTTCGCTATTGTTTGTTCCGATGGATGGAAAGCCACAGATGGCTCAGGGAGCAATGGCTAAAGATGATCTGAAGAAAGCTATTGATGAGGTGTTATTGAAAAAGAAATAACAGAGAGTTTAAGAATAGAAATGCCCTCAAGAGCCATATGGCTCTTGAGGGCATTCTTTTTTATTTGTAACCTCTTACTTAACTAAGATGTTAAATTCAGCTCCAGAAGCAAAATCTTGTCCTCCGTGTGAGCTAAGAGCTGTAAATCGAACATAACGTCCTTTTACAGGTTTCGTAAATGTTACTTTCTTAAGATCAGTACCTCTGTCGAAAGATCCTTTTGTAACAGGTTCTCCCCACTCTTTACCATCCATGCTAACCTGAATCTGATAATCGTTGATTCTTCCGTTAGCTCCGTCTTGACGAGGTAGGAACGTAAATCCAGTAATCATCTTTTCAGCTCCTGCATCAAAATCAACCCAGTGAGGATGTTTAGCTACAGTTACAGAGTACATAGTATGCCAGATTGTTCCAGAATCGCCATCAGTCAGGTGGCTTGCATTTCCTTCACCCACTTCTTCGCTACTTGCAGAAATTACCTGAAGAGGAATAGTTTGGATTTTCTCGAACGAAAGGCTTGTTTTGATCTCAGGGTTGTTCTTGTACCAAGCTTCGACCACTCCACCTTCTGTTGCCATAAATGCATCTTTATATTCAAGTGCTTTTCCTTTATTATTTTGTTTGTAAAGGATTGTAGCATTAGTATCAAGAGACTTAATCTCAACTTTACCACTACGGCTTCGCGTAATAGAAATCGGAAGATCTCCCGAAGGACTAACGTTAGCAAGTTCTGTAAGTTTAGCCGCTGTTGCAACCGGGCGGATGATAAATCCGAAGTTGTTGTGTCCGGCAAAAATACGATCATGTTCAAGAGGTCCACCCTGACCACAGCTATTACCACCTAAACCAGTCACACCTACATCCAGTCTCAGATAGGTATCTTTCGCTTTTGGAAGTTGGTGAGGATGACCTGCAAGAGTCATGTCTAAAGCAGAATACTGAAGTGCCTGAGTTGACATTTGTCCAGTTGCTACAAAAATAGCACCTGTTCCGTTATTGTCAGTTAGTGAGCACCAACGTACCTCTTCCTTATTTGCAATTTCCTGTGGTTTTGGGAAATTAACAAACTCATCTTTTACCGTCGACTTATGAACTTCGATAAATTGTCCTGTTTTACGGTCGTTGTAGTTACCAACTGGTCCACGTCCGTAGTAAGAATAGTTTTCATATTGTTGCGGAACCTGCATGATATAACCCAATCTTGGTAATACCATTGACGGTTGGTTAGTTGTAATGCTTGATTCTAATTCAATTGAACCATCGTTGTAGATCGTCCAGATCTGACTTGTAGTAAACTTAAAGTCATTACTTCCAAATTTAGCAGTTGTAATTTCCTCGATAGAGTTTTTACCAGAACTTGTTCCACCCACAATCTTAGCTGCGTTTGGTGCCTGAGATTCAACTACGAATGAGAATACAATACGACCATCTTTTTTAGGAAGAACTTTCGAATCAAGTACTCTGTGTTTCAGATTGTGTAATCCTTTTTCAAACCATTGAGTATAGAACCAGTTGTCATTGTTTACGAATGCACGGAAAGCATCAAGTTTTGGTCCTTTTCCTTCTTCGATAACTGTTTTGTTGTCATATACCAACTTGTGAATAGTTCCTTGTTTCATGTCGAACTGAACTTCGAACTTATCGCCTTTTACGGTTTTCGTTGAACTATTCAGATCAGCCACTTCCATTTTTCCTCCATTAAGAGCAAGCGTTGCAATAGCTGGTTTTTCGCTTGCAGCTTTAAGCAATATCTGCTCTTCAGCCTGAACGAAATCACTCTTAGCCCAAGGTTGATTGTTTTTCAGTGTAAACTGAACTTTAACAAAATACTCAGACGCAGGATTCAATTTAGCATAATCAACAGGAATTGATACTTGCTTGCGGGTACGAGCCGGAATATCATTGATCGAAAGGTCGCCCTGATTTTTTTGAATACCATTCTCAAACAGAATCCATTTTGCTTTGTAGTCGGACAAATCTTTGAAGTAATATTTATTAAACACTTCAATTTTCCCTTCCTTAATGTCGATAGGGTTCACCTCAATGTTCTGATAAACTTTTTTCACTTCATAGTATTGTGGTTTTGGAGCCAGATCACCAAAGATAATACCGTTCATGACGAACTGACCATCATTCGGAGTGTCACCAAAGTCACCACCATATGCCAGATAACGTTCTCCTGTTTTTGGATCGTAATTATACATAGACTGGTCTACCCAGTCCCAGATTGCTCCACCGCAGAAGAAGTTTGTCGATTCAATCGCTTTCCAGTAGTCTACAAGGTTACCACAGGCGTTACCCATAGAGTGAGCATATTCTGAAATGTGGAAAGGATATTTGATATTGTACTTCCCTTTTACAGCTTCGCGTGTCCAGGCAATTGACGGGTATTGGTTAGATCCCATATCAACGATCTTATTGTTACGCTCGTATTGAACCGGACGTGACTTGTCAAATTTCTTAAGCGCATTGTAAGCCGTCACGAAGTTTTTACCCGGACCTGCTTCATTACCTAAAGACCAGATGACAATAGATGGATTGTTGATGTTTGCATGAACCATCTCCATCACACGAGCTACGTGAGCTTTCTCCCATTCTTTCGGATGAGAAAGTGAAGCGTCTCCGTAGTAGTACTGGTGAGACTCAATATTCGCTTCGTCTTCAAGATAGATTCCATACTTGTCGCAAAGGAAGTACCAGTACGGATCATCCGGGTAGTGAGAGTTACGAACGTGGTTGATATTCCCCTGTTTCATCAACATGATCTCTTTCTCCATTTGTTCATGAGAAATGACATGTCCTGTTGCAGGATTTGTTTCGTGTCTGTTTACCCCTTTTAATTTTACTGGTTTACCGTTTACATAGTAGTAACGTCCAGCTAATCCGAATTCATCCTCAGATGCAGGTGTTTCTTTGATTTCAACTTCACGGAAACCAACAATTGTAGAAGTAACATCCACAACTTTACCCTTAGAATCTTTTAATTCCGCAACCAAAGTGTAGCGATATGGTTTTTCGGCAGACCACTTGTTTGGAGATTTCAGCGTAAGTTTACATACCGACTCTTCTTCTTTGCTTGGGTCTACAAGATCAATCGTTGCTGTTGCCGTAGCATTTGCTACCGGACGGTTTTCGTCCGAGTATAGTTCATGCTCATAAAGAGAATAAGTGATCTTGTGATTTTTGATTTTTTTCTTTCCTAAGTTGCGAACATCGGTTGTAATGTTAAGTATACCGTCCTGATAGTTATTCTCAAGATCTGGAATTACGTTGATATTACGGATGTGAGCTTTAGGAGTAGCGTAGATTGCAACCGTACGGAAGATACCAGGAAGACGGAACATATCCTGTGCTTCAAGATATGATGCGTCAGAGCTGCGGTAAACCTCAGCTGCAATTATATTTTTGCCTTTCTTTAGGTAAGGCGTGATATTAAAGTTTGCTGTATTGCGGGAGTTTTTAGAGAAACCGATGTATTCTCCATTAATCCATAAGTAGAAAAATGAATCAACTCCGTCGAAACTTACAAAAATCTCTCGACCATCCCAATCTTGAGGTACATCGAACTCGCGACGGAAAGAACCAACTTCATTTCTATGTTTAAATGTAGTCCAGTGAGCAGGAGGTGTGCGCATAATTCCACCACGCCAGTCGTCAACGGCTACTCTGTGTTGAAAAATCACAGGCTGGTTCACGTAGATAGGTACACCATATTTTAAGCTACCATCTTTTTGAATTCCTTCTATATTCCAGCTTGAAGGTACTCTTAGTTTATCCCATCCCGAAGTGCTGAAGTCCGTTTTGTAAAAATCTTTTGGTCTTGAATCCGGATCGGGCGCCCAGTTAAAATCCCACTCTCCGTTTAGAGACATCCAGTATTTACTGTTTACTGGTAAGAATTTACGAGCCTGTTCTGCATTTTCAAAAGAGAAAGCATACGCTTTTGGCTGTTCCTTGTTTAAGGCTAAGTTTTCTGGCGATTGCCACTCATTTCCAAATGGTGCCTGCTGTTTCTGGTAAAAGAATCCGGCAAGGGAATCCTGTGCAGCATAACCCGAAGAGGCTAATGAGCATAGCAACAAGCCAAGAGTAATTTTTTGCATAGTTGATTTTATTGTGTCTATAAAAAATTAGATTGTGCCTAACTTAAGTGTGTTTTAATAAATAGAGCTCAAATATAATTAAAAATAGAAACATGAATGTAAATTATCTGCATTCATGTCGAAAAAAAAAGATATAACTCCCTAAGTTGAAGCTATATCTTTTTTATTGCTATTTGAAATGTGTCCGTTGTTAGTATGCAAACATCGGATATTTAATCATGATTGTATTTACTTTTTCACGTACGGAGCGGATAATCTCAGGCTTGTCATGATTGGATAATACCAGATCAATCATATCCACGATTTCTGACATAAATGTTTCTTTCACCCCACGGGTTGTAATCGCCGGTGTACCGACGCGAATACCAGATGTCTGGAACGGAGAACGGCTATCGTAAGGTACCATGTTTTTATTTACGGTGATGTCTGCTTCGACAAGCGCTTTTTCAGCTGCTTTACCTGTTAGTTCAGGGAATTTTGTGCGAAGGTCAATCAGCATACAATGGTTTTCAGTACCATCTGAAATAATTTTGTATCCCTTTTTAATAAATGCTTCAGCCATAGCTGCTGCATTTTTTTTCACCTGCAACTGATATTCTTTGAACTCTGGTTGTAAAGCTTCACCGAAAGCTACTGCTTTAGCTGCAATCACATGCTCCAGTGGTCCGCCTTGTACGCCCGGGAAGACTGCAGAATCCAACAACGCCGACATCATTCTTACTTCGCCTTTAGGTGTAGTTTTTCCCCATGGATTTGGGAAGTCTTCTCCCATCAGGATAATACCACCGCGAGGACCACGTAAAGTCTTGTGTGTAGTTGAGGTGACGATGTGAGCATATTTCACCGGGTTGTCCAGGATACCGGCAGCAATCATACCCGCCGGATGTGCCATATCGACCATGAAGATTGCTCCAATTTTGTCTGCAATTTCACGCATACGCTTGTAATCCCACTCTCTTGAATATGCAGAAGCTCCTCCGATAATCAGTTTTGGCTGTTCGCGAAGTGCTACCTCCTCCATTTGTTCATAATCAACATAGCCAGTATCTTCTTTTACCGAATATTCAAGCGGATGATAGATCAATCCTGAGAAGTTAACGAGCGATCCATGTGTCAGGTGTCCACCGTGAGAAAGATTAAGTCCTAAGAACTTATCCCCCGGTTGAAGGCATGTTAAGAAAACAGCCATATTCGCCTGAGCTCCTGAGTGAGGCTGTACATTCGCATAGGCTGCTCCGTAAAGTTGTTTGATACGATCTATCGCAAGTTGTTCGCTTTCGTCGACAACTTCGCAACCACCATAATAGCGTTTGCCCGGATATCCTTCAGCGTATTTATTAGTCAGGCATGAACCCATAGCCTGCATGACCTGGTCACTAACGAAGTTTTCAGACGCAATCAACTCAATGCCTTTTAACTGACGCTGATGCTCTTTAGCGATGATCTCAAAGATACGATTGTCTCTTTTCATAAAAGTGTTAAGTATTAGAATAAGTTTATTTTTTCTTTACGGACCATCCAAATCTTCCGATTTGTTCACCTAATCCGTAGTAGTGTCCATGGGAATAAGCTAAAAGTTTTGCTTTTTGCATATCGAAAGCCCCTGTTTCAGGATCCAGATACTGGTCATCCACACGAACGTTTAGTACATCCGCAATAAACATGTCGTGGGAGCCCAGAGAAACGATCTCTTTCACCCGGCACTCTATACATACCGGAGACTCTTCGACCACCGGGGCCTGTACGTAGGTCGCTTTTCCTGGAGTTAGTTTCATTTCTTCAAATTTGTTGAAGTCCTTTCCAGATCTAACACCACACCAGTCTGTTGCAAAAGCCATGTCTTCAGTTGTGAGATTGATCACAAATTCCATATTCTTTTTCAAAATAGGATAGGAATGTCTCTCAGGTCGTACCGAGATATAGCACATTGGAGGATTTGTACAGATTGTTCCCATCCAGCTAAGAGTAATCAGATTGAACTCTTCGGGGGTACTTCCGCAGCTGATCAGGGCTGCCGGAAGCGGGTAAATCATTGTTCCTGGTTTCCAGTCTTGTTTCATCTCTTTGATTATTTGATGATGATATCTTCTTTAGAAATGACGCGTTCGCAATATTTGCATTTGATTTTTACATTCACTTTATCAATAACCTTAAACGAAGTTGTCATTGGCTCATTGTTCGTGATGCATTTGGGATTTGCGCATTTTACAATAGCTGTGATTTCATTTGGCAATGATACATTTTTCTTTTCACATACCTCGTAATTTCGAATAACATTTAGCTTTACATTTGGCGCAATGAGCGCGATGCGGTTCAATTCCTCTTCTTGGAAGAACTTATCAGCTACTTTAATAATTCCTTTTTTGTTCAGTAGAGTACTGTTGAGGTTATTTCCAATAGTGATACTATTACTTAATTTATCCAGTCCTAACAGGGAAACCACTTTAAAAAGCTGCTCTGAAGGAATATGATCTATAACGGTGCCATTTTCTAAAGCGGCAACTTGCATCTCTTTATTCATCCTGTAATCGTTTATGATTCGATTTAAATAATACCTAATACTGTACAAATAATAGCCTGTCGTGCGTAAACTCCGTTCAACGCTTGTTCGAAATAGTAGGCTTTCGGACTATCGTCTACGTCCATGTCAATTTCGTTTACACGAGGTAGTGGATGAAGCACACGCAAGTTATCTTTACTGTTTTCGAGCATAGATTTACGAAGCGTATACACATTTTTCACTTTCTCGTACTCCATCAGATCCGTAAATCTTTCGCGTTGTACACGTGTCATGTAAAGAATGTCGGATTGATTGATCACTTCTTCGGTGAAATCAGAGTATTCCTGATATGCTATATTGTTTTCGGTACAGAACGTTTTATATTCCTCCGGCATTTTCAATTCTTCTGGAGCAATAAAATTAAAAGTAGGATTGAAATGTGACATTGCCATTAGAAGAGAGTGGACTGTACGTCCATATTTCAAGTCACCTACCAGGGTAATAGTAAGATTTTCAAGAGTTCCCTGGGTTTTGTAAATTGAATACAAATCCAATAGAGTTTGTGAGGGATGCTGGTTGGCTCCGTCCCCTGCATTAACAACAGGAACATCAGATACTTCAGCGGCATATCTGGCAGCACCTTCGAGGTGATGTCTCATAATAACCAGATCAGCATAGTTACTAACCATCTTGATCGTATCTTTCAATGTTTCCCCTTTGGAAGTGCTGGTGGATGATGCATCCGAGAAACCAATAATACGTCCGCCTAATCGGTTGACAGCCGTTTCAAAACTCAGTCGTGTCCGGGTGGAGGGCTCAAAAAAAAGGGTAGCTACCACTTTCCCATCCAAGAGTGGTTGATTTGGGTTTTCTTCAAATTTCTTCGCTTTATCAAGAAGTGATAATATCTCTTCTTTTGAAAAGTCCTTAATAGACACTAAATCACGTTTACTCATAGCTGTAGTTTTCATTACTTCTGCAAAAATAAGTGGAATCAAGGGAAGAAAAAAGTGAAAGGCTAAAAAAAGAAAATCTCTTTTTGGGTATTAATATAGAAGTTACATGGATATGTAAATTTGATTTTTTGCGGCGGATGTAACATTGCCTATAGAATGATAACTGATTCTCTCAAATTTTATTTCTTGACATAATGTTTGGATTTAGCTTGATATATTGTATTTTAGATACTTTAAAATGGCGTCAGAAATTGATGAAGAAATGGCTAAAAAGAAGAGTCTTTGGGGGTTGAAAAAGGAGGCTGGCAGAACATACTTATCAACGTGCCGGTTCATAAGTATGAAAATATATTTTCAAACGTTCAAAAATATATTTTTAAACGTTTAAACCGGCACAGGCATACGTTCGAACTTTTAAGATCATTCGTATCTCACGGAGGAGAAATGCGTTTGAACTGGCAGGGGGATATGTATATCGATGCGAGGATATTATATACTTGATATTTAGCTTGTTATATGTTTGTTCAGAATAGCGTGTATGTTTGCGAAAAAAATCTGAGAATTTTTAGGCTCTTCTGAGCGTTTAGATAGATGATAAAATGGTACTATTTTGGGATTTTTTATACCAAAATGAAATTTGGCTACAGTAAATCTATTTTTTAGAGAACCAAGGGCCTCTTTACTGGTAGCCAGGTATCGTTGTATTCAAATTTAGCAAAGGTCAAAACTCATCTCTCGCATATAGAAGAATTCCATCTTTGGTTATCTGATTAGTGAGTTCCTTATTCTTAATAAGATCTTTGTCTATCAGATTTATTTCGTATAGAAGATCAAGAAGCTCGATTTCTGTTCGTATGGTTTCAAGTTCGTTGTAAGACTCCAGACTTTTGCGAATAGCTAAATAAATTGGACTATTTGAGGTATAATTCCCGGTAGCTCTATGACCGTAGATGAGAACTTCGTTAATTGATGAATGCTTTGCGAAAACGCTTCTTATTAACTCGATGCATTCAACACTTATGCCAATTTGTTTAGAAATAGCGTTTAGGTTAAGCGTTGATTCCATAATTGATATTTTATAGTTGGTTTTTTAATTGATATCTATTGTAACAAATCAATAGCCCGAAAGTTGTCTGTGCTTTATTCACAGAAGCTTTTGAGATTTAATTAAATAGAAATCAGTAGTTCCTTATAAAATTAGTATTCAATTATTTTTTTAATATATTATTGCGTTATTAAAAAATATATATATTTGTCCTCCAGAATGAAACAGTAATATCTAATAACGTGAGTATAGTAATCAAGAACTTAAATAAAATATACCCGGACGGACATCATGCTTTGAAGAACATTAATTTACATATTCCTTCCGGTATGTTTGGATTGTTAGGCCCTAATGGCGCCGGAAAATCTACCTTCATGCGAATTTTGGTTGCACAGATGGAAGCGACTTCAGGTGAAATAGAAATGTATGGGTATGATATGCTGAAAGATCGCAAAGCTGTACGCAGTATTCTTGGTTATCTACCTCAGGATTTTCGCTTTTTTGCGCAATATAAGACGTGGGAGTTTCTGGATTATGCAGCCCGATTGTCGGGGATGACTCAAACGGCTAAGCGTAAAGATGCTGTTGATAAAATGCTCGAATC
>JBOFXU010000244.1:0-7458 GCA_051654305.1 Bacteroidales bacterium
TGTTCGCGAAATTGAACGCAAAGAACAGGATGAGTTTGATCGTGTCTGGACTCATTTATTGTTTGAAGATCTTACGAAGTTGGGCCATGACAGAGGCTTTCGCGCTGAAATCAGACCGTCCTTGAACGATTGTATTTCATCTGTACACCTGCTGCCTTTGGTCGACTACTCGTGGAAGCGCTTTAGCAATGGGCAATTACGCAGTGTGGAGCTGAGTCTGCAGTGTGACTGGTCAAAAAGACAAGAGATCATCGTTGCTGCATTTGAGAAACTTCTTATGGTGGAGAGTCCCTACAAGGTATTGGTTTGTCAGCAGATGAAACAAGAAGAAGCAGAGTCCCTCTTTTCTATGATGAAGGAGATGATTGATGCTTTTCAATCTTCCCAGGAGGTTCAGAATTATTTGATTGCCATTTGGGTGGATGATCATTTTGAATCCAAAGAATTTATTGCATGAGATACGCACAAAAAAAAAGGTAACCACAGGATTGAGTTCCGGGTTACCTTCTTTTTTTGTTTTCTATTTTACTTTCAGCTGACAGTTGTCAGAATAGTTCGTAAACTGAGGAGAGTATATCGATTCGATTTTTGCCACTCCCGACTGATATTCTCCCGGGCGGTTGATCCACACTTTGTATTCAAATACCGTAGTGCCTCTCGGTAAACGTTCGACGTATAGATTCATGCCTTCGTTCGTCAACTCGCGATAGTATGAAACTTGCTCCCACGTGTGTCCGGACTGTTGATCTACCGGTTGATAGCAGGCAGCCAGCTGATCCGCGATGCGTACAAAATCCAGTTGTTGATCGCTCTTGACAGTCAGTCTGACAGTTACCTCTTCGCCGATTTTCAGTGCTTCAGTGCTATTCCGGATGATCTCTTTACGTATTTGAAGCGATCCCTTGTTGTTCCCTTTCACTGATTTCAGTGGACTACGGAAAGTGTGGTACAAGGCTCCGAATACAGGTAAGGACGTTTGATTCAGTACACGTATTTCGCCTTTTGCCCGAATTAGTTCCTGGCTCGATACTCTCTCCGAAAGAATCATTTGATCTCCGGAATTCAGAGTGCGGTTACCTAACATAACTGTCACTGTTCCTGTATTTTTAAGAACGTTCATTCCTTGCATGGTTAACGCGTAAACTGCATCTACGGTTGACGTATTGGTCAGCCACATCCGGTTTTGTTTCTGTGCGATTAACCACCATTTCATCTTTTCGAAACGTTCAGGCTGATTGACCTGCGGTTGTAGCATCAAACGCATCATGGCTACATGAGTCTGCAACTGATCATTACGGTTTGACGGGAACCAGAATCCGAGCGTTGGAGAGGTTGCTCCGTAGTTCAGAATGGAAGTCACAATCTGTTGCGCTTCGTTAGTGAATCCGTAGGAGAATAGTGCATTAGCAAGTAATGACTTCGTATACAGGTCATTTCTTATCCAGCTTTTCGATGCTCTTGAGGTCCAGTTTTTGTGTCCGGTCAGTGTTTCACCGGTAAGCGGAATATCCATATACATGGCACGAACATACAGGATCAGTGCCTGGGTCTGATTCAATGGCTTGTCCGTGTTTTTGTATTTCAGCTCATTCTGGTACGTCTCAGCGATATACTTGTCAATATATTTTAGCGCATTGATCTGGAGTATTTTCTCCTCCTGACCGTATTCGATAACTCCAAGTTCAGTCAGTTCGCCCATACGTTGCAATACTGTCAGCGTTTGCCAGAGCGATGACCACATTCCCGGATACCACGAGAATCCACCATCGGGGTTCTGAAGCAGTTTAAGCTTCATCAGTGCCGATCCTCTCAAGTAATCCACCTGTCCGGGTTCGAAGAGTATGAGTGCCTGCTCAATCTGTTTTGACTCTTTTTGCTCATCAGCTATCCATGGTGTGTTTTCCACTTTGCCAGTGAGAGGTGATTTCGCTTTATCAATCAGATAAGTTTCGATCTCCGGATTTGCTTTGGCAATAGCTCCACCGAGCGTATTCGCAAAGTAAGCATTAATTAATGCATCAGACGAAGCTGAGTTTGGATTTAGCAGTGCTGACAAAGCATGTACAGCATACCATGCCGGATTTTTGACCAACTCGATACGGAAATCCGAACGGTTGTTATTCAATGTGTTTTCGTTCAGCTCTTTCCACTGAAAGGTTGCATTAGAACTTCCTCCGGTATTTAGTTCGAGTGTCTCAGTCAGCTCAATATTATCTGAGAGAATTGGAATGAGGTATTGCTCCCCATCACTGAAATCACTGTTCGCAGCTCGCATCCGCACGATAATACGATCAGATTGAACCGGAACGATCAGTGGAAAATTAACTTTCCGGACTTGTTCTTGTCCCGAAACCACTTGCTCGGCACTGCTGATTACTTTTTCGCTTACCGGGTCTACCAGTTCCATGATCACCTTTGTTTTTCCAGCATAAGGTTTCAGGTAAGAAAGCGAAGCCTCTATCTCCGTTTGATCCCCCTGTCTCAGGAACCGGGGTTTATTGATCTGAAGCATAAGCTCTTTGGATGCCACAAAGGAGCGTTGTATTTGTCCGACCTCCATTTTCTCATTATTAGAGATGGCAACAAATCGCCACGTCGTAATCAGATCAGGCAGTGTGAATGAGAAGGTAACCTTCCCTTCGCTGTTTACCGGAAGATTAGGGTAAAAGAATGCACAATCGGCAAAGTCAGTACGAATGGAACTTTCATCGGCGAGCTGGTCATTTTCGACCGCCACATATGCCATTTCCATATTTTCTGTACGTTTTGCCATCGTCAGACCCGGAGCTCCTTTTGTACGCCCGTAGCCCACGACCGGTCTGCCTCCGTAATAAGCACCTTGTTCTGAATAGACTCCGTCAAATCCGAACAGGAGTTGAGTAGCCAGCTGAATACTGTCATTATTCAGTGGATAATAGGGGGAGTAATTCAGATAGTTTGATCCAAAACAGCTGCCTGCTCTCAGGTAGTTTGATGGATTAAACGTAGGCAAAGTCATGTTTAATGCCGGATTGAATCCCTCCAGTTTATTCAGAGCTTCGTCATACATATAGGCAAGCGTAGAAGCTTCGTTCAATGGTTTTCCATTTTGCGAGAGCGTCATGCTCCAGGTCTCTTTTGCTCCCGGAGTCAGATGGTCACGGAAAGTCTCGATGGAGAGCTGGATTGTATTTTGTTCTATCGGGTTAGATACGCGGTAATCCTCTTTCCATATTTTTTTATTTTTCACGGTCACGAGCGTCAGCATTCCGTCGTAACCTTTTTCTATTTCAGGCAGAGGCCATGCGTGAAGTCCTTTTTTGAGTGTAACCCATTTTTCTTCCGCAGGTTTGTTGCCGAGTTTCCAGATCGAACGGATATGAATCTCTTTTTCAGAGGTTCCCACCAGCAACTGGTTGTCTTTTTTGCCAATAAGAAGAAGGGTCTGATCTACCGGCATAGTTGTTGAGCGCGAGCTATACACCACAACTTCCTCTTCGCATCGGATGCCTTTTTCAGTTTCGGCAATCAGTTTGTATTTGCCGATTTTAAAGTCAGCAGGCAAATCCAGCGAAAATTTCTCGTCTGCTTTCCAATTACCATTTTTGACTGTATTTCCATCTTTGTCTAACATTTTCCAGTTCCCCTGTACTGTACTCTTTTCAGAAGTATGCTGAGTGGTGACTTGGACAGTTGTCTGATCATCGGAAAGGTCAATATATTTCTCTATGTTGAGTGACAGGTAATAAGGCTTGTCGGAGATTGCAAATGAGCAAACTCCCTTCTCTGTTTCACCGTTTTTATTTGTAACGGTAGTGGTTACGATTCCTCGTAAAGCCAGATTTTCCATCTGCTTACTTTCCGTAAGAGGCACTTTGAAGCTAAAGTTCCCTTTATCATCAGTCAAGGCTTTTCCAGTCACTTCGAAGCTCCTGCCTTTAGTCATATACCGGTAGAGTTGCTCGAATTTTACCTCATAGCGAACCTCTTCTTCCTTTACCGGAAGTCCGTTAAAGGAGAGTACACTTCCCTGAATTACCGCAGAGTCCGTAAAGCCGTATTGCGTTCGATCACTCTTTACATCCACCTGGAAGGTTGGTGCCTGATAAGCTTCTACGCGAATGGCCCGTCTGGTTGTTCTCTTTTGGTTAGCGTAAGTAATATCGGTTTTAAGCAGATAATACCCATTAAGCCCGTACGCAGGAATTTTTACGGCTCCGCTGAAGGTGCCGAATTTGTCGAGAGTTACGTTAACTGAGTCCACACGCAGGTTACTGGTATTTACTAAAAATACCTGCATAGCTTGTGGTTCGGGTTGTTTTAGTCCAAAAGGAGTGGCATTCCACGCCCAACCTTTAAAGGTAATGGAGTCTCCTGGTCTGTAAATAGGTTTGCCCGAAAGCATAACACACGAAAAATATTCAGGAATGGACTCCTTAGGTTCATTTATGTATGCGAAGAATGATCCCGGAGCAGAGAGCTGTTTCCCTTTCCGGAGTTGGTATTGCCAGTAATAGTTGTTTTCGAGCTTATTGCGCAAAGTTCGCACATCCAGTACACCGTTATCCAGCTTCTGTTCTATTTTATTCTGATCATTTTTAAACGTCACCAGTATATCCTGCATGGGTTTGCCCGTTTCGAAATCTACAGCATAAATTTTATGGTTGATTTCGTAGTCTGCAATCTGACTGATATAAAGAGGCGTTTTGTTATCGTTTGAATCAAGTTTTACACTCCATTCCCCGGGTTTTAGCACGGGAAGTGTGTTAGAAGTAGTGTCACTCTCATAATTCTGAGGGATTGTCAGTGGAAAGAATATCCGTTGATCCTTCTGGTCTTGTGTGAGTGTGAGTCCGAACCCGTTGCTTTGTGCGTGGGAGATTGAAATCGGAGTTTTGTCTTTTACAGGAACCTGAACAGGAAATGTCAGCGATATAGAAGATGCTTTCAGATTGTCTATTTTATTTTGCAACAACACGGCATATTCTGTTCCCGGAAATTGTTTGATGTACCGTTCGAGCATCGGGATCTGATCCTTTTTGGGCTCATTTCCAAGCTGATCATAAAGTATACCGACCTCGGGAATATCGTTGTACTCTTCGATGAGAGTGTAAATACGCTCTTTATTCAGCACATAAGCATCTGCTGCTCTAAGCGAAGAAAGGTATTTCCCGTACATAGAGGCAGGACGTTTTCCAGATTTCAGAAGTATCTCAGAAAACTCACGATGCAAATTTTTCTCTTTATCCCAGGACGCATTCTGCAGGTATGATGCTGCCAGGTAAATATCGAGGGTAGGAGCAATGGAACGCGTCAAAGCATTTTGCTGCAAAAGACCATCATATTTTTTAGTGGAGTAGTCTTTACAAAGAGCAAGTTGATGCAGCAATTTTTTTGAAACCTCCTGCTGCTTTATTGTTGCGGAGTCGTTTTTCTGGAGATACGGACGAGGCAGTTGCTCCAGATAAAAAAGTAATCCGATGGCTTTGTAATCGGCATCTTTCATTGTCTCTGTTTTCGACAGAAAATCATCCAGATGGGATTGTCTGTTCGTCGGGTTCAGTCGGATCTGGTTTCGCAGTCGATAGCTTAGAGCCCGGTACTGAAAGGGTCCGTCACCTGTGCGTTGAGCCAGCGAAAACAGGGAACCCGCGAGTTCGATTACCCGTTGGGGCTGGTCGAGGGAATCGGCAAGAACCATCTGTCGGTCAATGCCTGTAAGGTCTGCTTTAACCATAGGTCTGTTTTGAGCGATAATTCCCTCAGGAGTAGCGAGGGTAAAAGATAATATTGAGCCAAGGATAAATTGATTTAACTTATTCATATAACCTCCTTTTTTTGGGGTGAATAGTATGTCGTAAGGTCCTGAGAACTCCAGCAGTTCAATGCCGGATGTATGTAAATTGCAAATCTATGAATTTATTCAGGAATAATTTGCGGTTTGCTTTCTTTAACGTAATATTACTGCTGATACCAGGGAATATCAGATTTAATCGTCATTTTTAAAGCGGTAAAAAGCGTATGAAATACAATGAATTTATTTGTTTTGATGCTCTAACATAGCGTAGCCTCTTTTTGTTTAATAGTAGCGGGAAGAGTATTCTAACGTAAGTAGTGTAATAAATATAAATCCGAATGGTATGGATAACTTTCATATTGCCGTTCCGACGGCTTTTCACTCTGATGAGTCTTTAGATACAGCTTTGATGATCGATTATATTGAATCTCTCAGAAATAAAGGGGTGAAATCGGTGCTGGTCTGTGGTTCAACCGGAGAGCAACATAGTCTGAGCCTTGAAGAGAAGTTGCAAATAGCAGAAGCATTGAGCCAATCGGGGCTTACCTCTTCGATGGAAGTGATATTTGGAGTTTCGGCAGTACGTCAGAAGCAGGCAGTAGAATTAGCCAGAGAACTTGCGGCTATGCCTGTGTCAGGAATATTGCTCGGGTTTCCTCCGTATATTCTTCCTGATCAGCTCCAGGCGGTGAGGTATGCGAATGCAATTATTGATTCTTTCGGACGGGATGTGATCTTGTATAATAACCCGATCAGAACAGGGTTTGATTTGAGTCTGGATGCAATCAGGCAATTAAGTGCCATTTCGGGAGTAGTGGGATTAAAAGAGGCAGGTGATCCAGAGAAGGTAAGGTTGCTCAAATCACACATAATGAAATCCGGTTTTCTCTATTTTGCAGGTGGAGACATTGCTCTTTCTGAGAAAGTAGCAATAGGGTTCAATGCGCTCTCTTCTGTGGCTGCAAACCTTAATTATTCCCTGGTGTATGCCTATTTTAAGACTCTTTTAAGTCAGACTGCTGGCAATAAGCAGTTGCAAGAGGAGTTTACTGCCCTTCTTAGTACCTTGTACGAAGGCAATGTGATCGTTCGACTTAAGAAATTGCTTAATGCTTCGGGAAATCGTATCGGAATTTGCAGAACCCCGTTAGGAGAATAAGTGTAGTCGTGTAGAATCACATATATAGAAAAAAGCTCCGGAGAGTACCTTAGGGTTCACTCCGGAGCTTTTGTTTAGAACTCAAGTTGATCTGAGTTGATAAATTCCATTCTTGTCGATACCGCTGCCAGAGCGATCAGGTGAAGCATCTGGCTAACAGTCGTACAACAGTCAGGGACTATTTTGACATTGTATTTTTCTGCATGTTTGGAGATTGCCGTGTGGGTTACACAGTTTTGAGTCATCATTCCGCAAACGTAAAGATTCTCAGCACCGATTTTTTGGAGCGTTTCTTCCAGATCCGTTTGAATAAACGAATCAGCAAACGTCTTCTTAACGATGTATGCATCAGGTGCAGCATCACTAATCTCTTTTTTTATAAGTACACCTTCAGTTCCTTCATTGAAAAATGGCGAAAGACCTAATGCCGGATCTGCGACGTGTTGAATGATGATCACAGGAACATTGTTTTTCTTTGCTTTTTCAATCAGAGCAACGGTGTTATTCAGTACTTCGTCAGTGT
>JBOFXU010000245.1:0-1965 GCA_051654305.1 Bacteroidales bacterium
GATCCCATTTGAAACGATCAGAAAAGGGACTTGTAACACCATATTATAACGAACAATCTGATCGAAAACGTTTTGGTTGATCTGAATGTGCGGGGCCTTATACTCCACAATGACAAGAGGAGCGTGGTTTCTTCCATAGATTACCGTATCGCAACGTCTGGTCATCCCGTTTAAAACAATCCCTATCTCATTGTTCATGAGTGTTTCCGGATAAGCTTTTTCGCGGATAAGGTATTCGACGAAGTATTGTCTCACTCTCTCTTCGGGAGTCAGAGCAACGAATTTCCGACGCAAGCGATCCCAGATAAATTTTTTCTGATCACGCAATACCATTCGTATATTATATTCCGGTAAATTTAATGCATTCATACATTCTCTCTGTTTGTGCTGAAAGCGAAAGTAGTAAAATAAATCGAATCTTGCCGATCTGTTCCCATTTTACAGAAACCTTTAATAGGTTGTTAAATAAACTTTTTATGCCTGTGAATAGTTATTTTCAGAGAGTATATCTCTTAAATCCATGTTTTATTACTAATTTTGTTCATTATAGAACCGCAAATAAAGAGCTTTATGAAAACTAAACAAGAAATCGTTGAGAATTGGCTACCTCGCTATACGGGACGTCCGATTGAAGAGTTTACCAGCCATATTTTGCTTACTAACTTTTCGAATTACGTTAAGATTTTTGCCGATCACTATGGTGTAGAAGCGATCACAGATGTGAATATGCCTAATGCGGTAGCAAATGGAATTACGATTATCAATTTTGGTATGGGTACGGCCAATGCAGCTACGATTATGGATTTGCTTTCAGCCATCCAACCAAATGCTGTTTTGTTTTTAGGTAAATGTGGTGGCTTGAAAAAGACCAACAAACTGGGTGACTATATTTTGCCTTTGGCCGGTATTCGGGGCGAAGGTACGTCTAACATATATATGCCACAGGAGGTTCCTGCTCTTCCTGCGTTTAGTTTGCAGCGTGCGGTGTCTACCAGTATCCGCGACCTCGAACATGACTACTGGACAGGTACGGTGTTTACTACCAATCGTCGCGTGTGGGAACACGATGAAGAGTTCAAAAACGATCTTCGTCGCATTCGCGCTATGGCTATTGATATGGAAACGGCAACATTGTTTACTGTAGGATTCGCAAACGGAATACCGACGGGTGCATTGTTGTTGGTAACCGATCAGCCTATGATCTCCGAAGGGGTGAAAACAGATAAAAGTGATGCAGTAGTAACCAAAAACTATGTGAAGGATCATGTCTTAATTGGTATCCGCTCACTGGAAATGCTGCTACAAAACCGCAAAACCGTAAAACACTTACGTTTCGAGGAACAGAATGGCTAAAAAAGAAGCATTAACAGCTGCATCTATATTGCAATCGATACGAAACAGACAATTCGCTCCCGTCTATATTCTTATGGGAGAAGAAAACTTCTTTATCGATGAGATTACTGATGCGCTTATGAATACGGTGCTGACAGAGGATGAGAAGGCGTTTAACGAGGTGGTGCTCTACGGAGCTGACGTAACAGTCAACGACATCATTAACGAAGCCCGGTTTTATCCCTCTTTCTCTAACCACAGAGTCGTCCTGATCAAGGAGGCTCAAATGGTCAGAGAGCTGGATAAACTTGTCCATTACGTTCAGAAACCGCTTTCGTCTACTATCCTGATTCTTAATTATCGAAACGGGAAATTAGATGGACGAACCAAATTATCAACCGAAGTATCTCGCAATGGAGTCCTTTTTGAATCTAAAAAGCTCTATGATAATCAGGTAGCCGGGTGGATCTCTTCGTATCTGCAGATCAAAGGGCAGACCATTGATCCAAAGGCAGCAGCTATGCTTAGTGAGTTTTTAGGAACCGATCTGAGCCGTATTGTCAAAGAACTGGATAAGCTGGTTATCGTGCAAAAGGGAAGCAACTCCCGTATCACACCTGATCTGGTAGAAAA
>JBOFXU010000246.1:0-4058 GCA_051654305.1 Bacteroidales bacterium
TTCTCAACCTCGATGCCTTGTTATATACATTGAGTGATGAAGAACAGGTTGCAATTGCTCCGGATCTTTTGATTTCTTTGGGAGGGCATATCGTTTCAAAAAGGATCAAACAATTTCTGCGTAAAGCAACTATAGCCACACAATGGTGGATCAATGATACGGATGAGGTGATCGATTCCTTTGAATCTTTGACAGATATCATTCGTGTAGATCCCCGGATTTTTCTCGAAGCATTGCTACGTGAGAAAGGCATGAAAGAGAGGGCTTATAGCGCAGAGTGGATCAATCGTTCACGCAAGCTGGCAGAAAAGGGCGAAGCCTGGATCCGGACAGGAGGATATGGGGATTTGACCGTAGTAGGGGAATTACTGAATCGTTTACCTGAAGGTGTTGCGCTTCATCTCGGAAATAGCTCCTCCATTCGTAATGCTCAGTTATTTCCATTGCCAAAACACACGAAAGTGTACAGCAACAGAGGTGTGAGTGGCATTGATGGAGTGGTGTCTACGGCTGTAGGTTTTGCAGCACCCGATAACCAGCTGACTTATCTGATCTCGGGAGATCTGAGTTTCTTCTACGATATGAATGGTCTCTGGAACAGACATGTAAGCCGTAAATTGCGCATCATGATGATGAACAATGGTAGTGGAGGTATTTTCCATTTATTACCCGGAGCGGATCGTTCGCCGGCATTAAATGATTATATTGCGTGTCATCACGAAACAGAAGCAAAAGCCTGGGCAGAAGGTCGGGGATTTTACTATCTTTCGGCAAGAAATATGGCGGAGCTTCAGGAAAAATTGAACTTATTTACAGATACATTCTTGGATCAGCCCATGTTCCTTGAGGTTTTTACTTCACATGAGGAGAATCCGGTGGTATTTAAATCATATTTTCATCATTTAAAATCAGTAGAATAATATGGCAACAAAAAGAGAATGGCAAACGATTAAAGAGTACGAAGAAATTCTTTTTGAATATTTCGAAGGGATTGCCAAAATTACGATAAACAGACCGCGCTACCGCAATGCGTTTACGCCGACAACATCGATGGAGATGAGTGATGCTTTGCGTATTTGCCGCGAAGACCAGGATATTTGCATCGTAGTTCTTACCGGTGCAGGTGATAAGGCATTCTGTTCGGGTGGTGATCAAAATGTTAAAGGTGTTGGTGGCTATGTTGGAAAAGATGGCATACCACGTTTGAATATTCTGGATGTTCAGAAACAAATCCGTTCGATGCCTAAACCTGTGATTGCGATGGTAAATGGTTTTGCCATCGGAGGAGGTCATGTACTTCATGTCATGTGTGATCTTTCAATAGCTTCGGACAATGCCATCTTCGGACAAACTGGTCCTAAAGTGGGTAGTTTCGATGCCGGATTCGGATCATCTTACCTGGCTCGTATCGTGGGACAAAAGAAAGCCCGCGAGATTTGGTTCCTTTGCCGTCAGTATTCTGCACAGGAGGCTTTAGAGATGGGCTTAGTGAATAAGGTAGTTCCTTTTGATCAGTTGGAAGATGAAGTGGTTGAGTGGGCTCAGACTATGATGCAACACAGTCCGATGGCTCTACGTATGCTGAAATTAGGTATGAATGCCGAGCTTGACGGACAGGCAGGACTTCAGGAGTTTGCGGGTAATGCAACATTGTTGTACTATCTGACAGAAGAGGCTCAGGAAGGGAAACATGCATTCCTTGAAAAACGTAAACCAGATTTCAAGAAGTATCCGAAATATCCTTGATTAACAACATAAAATAAAGAGCGCATGAAGTTCAAAATAGAGATTCTTCCATATTTGCTCGAATTTAAGAACCCCGCGGGAACATCTCGTGGGGTTTACCATTTTCGGAAGGTTTGGTATGTGATTATTAGGTCTGTCCAGAATGGGAATCAGTATGGTATCGGGGAGTGTGCTCCTTTACCTGATCTGAGTTGTGATTATTCAGAAGATTATGAAGCGGTACTCCGGGATTTTGCTTCTAAAATAGAACAGCAGGAGTCACTTGATCCGGAACAGCTCCGTGAATATCCATCGATGTTGTTCGGTTTTGAAACTGCTTTTCGCCAGTATGAGCAGATGGGTAGTATTCAATTGTGGGATAACTATTTTTCACGGGGTGAGGATGGAATTATGATCAATGGTTTGATTTGGATGGGACCTCGTCAGAAAATGTATGATCAGATTGTACAGAAGCTGGAGCAGGGCTTTCGCTGTATCAAACTAAAGATCGGAGCAATAGATTTTGAAGAAGAGATGTCGCTGTTGAAATTTATCCGCGAGCAATTTAGTGTCAATGATATTGAATTGCGTGTGGATGCGAACGGTGCATTTGATCCTTCGCAGGCGAAAGAGAAATTAAAGCGCTTATCAGAGTACGAAATACACTCCATTGAACAACCTATGCGTGCGGGACAATGGAAGGCAATGGCCGAATTATGTCATGATACACCGGTAGCTGTTGCTCTCGATGAGGAGCTGATCGGGGTGAATGATCCGACAGAAAAGCGGAAGCTCCTCTGTGCGATTGCTCCTCAGTATATCATTCTGAAACCTTCTTTACATGGAGGACTCAGTGGGTGTGCGGAGTGGATAGATATGGCAGAGTCTTTCGATATTCCCTGGTGGATTACATCAGCACTTGAGTCCAATATTGGTCTGAATTCGATTGCTCAGTGGACAGCAAACTATCCTCTTCAATTACCGCAGGGACTTGGTACAGGAATGCTCTATACGAATAATATAGATTTCCCTTTGTCTATTCGGGAGGATAAATTGTGGTTGAAAGCAGATGCTTACGCTAAACCTCAATTTATGTGATTATGAGTTCGTTTATATTTGACCGTAGCAAGCAGATCCTAAATCTCGATGGAGAGCTTTTAAATGCAGAATTATTTAAGAGAGGGGACATTGCTTTACCTGCGGAAGGAATAAAGAGAGACATATACTTGTTCTTGCAAGAGTGGTTTGATGCATCACCGCTTATTACGGTACATACTTCTGGATCAACAGGCGTACCAAAGCCCATGCAGGTCGAGAAAGACCGGATGCAGGCGAGTGCCGAATTTACATGTAAATATCTCGGACTCTCAGCGTCATCAAGTGCCTTGCTCTGCTTGCCTGTGAGTTATATTGCCGGCAAAATGATGCTGGTGAGAGCTCTTGTCTCAGGATTTCGTCTGGATACAACAGAAGTAAACGGATATCCGTTGGCTGAGAATAACAACTCGTATGATTTTGTAGCTATGATTCCGCTTCAGGTGTATAACAGCATTAACGATGAGGTACAGAGAAAGCGATTCGAAACGATCCGCAATGTGATTGTCGGTGGTGCAGCCATTGATCAGGAGCTGGAAGAGCGGTTAAGATCTTTCAACAATGCGGTTTATTCCACATACGGGATGACAGAAACGCTGTCTCATATTGCGATGCGCCGGGTTTCCGGGGAGCAGTCCTCCCCGTATTACACACCTTTGGATGAGGTGAAGCTTTCGCTTAGTGATACCGGTACGCTGGTCATTTCAGCTCCGCGGGTTTGCCCTGACGTTTTGGTGACAAATGACTGTGTGGAGTTCAATGAGTCCGGAGCATTTCGAGTTATAGGTCGAGCCGATAACGTGATAAACAGTGGGGGAGTAAAACTACATATCGAGCAAATTGAATCGAAAATTGCATCGTTGTTTGTTCGCAGTTTTGTTATTACATCCGTACCGGATATCAAGTTGGGCGAACAGGTCGTTCTTTTATACGAAGAGGCTTTCGAACCAGCTGTTTTGACAGGATCTCTCACACGGCTTTTGTCTCGGTATGAAATCCCGAAACACTGTTTTCAGATTGAACATCTTCCTCTTACGGAAAGCGGGAAAATAAAACGGGCAGAGTGCCGTAAGCTTGCACTTGGGCAATTAAAATAAAACAGCAAGAGCTGTCATGTGTATCGCATGACAGCTCTTGCTGTTTTTGTATTCGTCGTCCTGTAATTGCGATTCTGTTACTAAAAAGCCTTATTATCTATCGATATGTCAAATTCCTAATCGCTGAGAATGCGGTAGAAT
>JBOFXU010000247.1:0-22003 GCA_051654305.1 Bacteroidales bacterium
CTTTATTATTGTTTGGGCTGTTGATGTTTGCCAGTAGTGAATGGGATAACAGGGTTTTGCCATCTGGATTCTTTGGTAAGATCACACACTCATTTTTTCTATCGGCATCTGCGCGAACTGCTGGATTTAACAGCTTTGACCTGACTCTGCTCTCGTTACCATCTATACTTGTACTTCTGTTCTTAATGTGGATCGGAGGAGGAGCTCAGTCGACTGCAGGTGGCATTAAAGTGAATGTTTTTGCTGTGGCCTTTTTCACGGTAGTAAGTGTCATGAAGGGGAAAACCAGAGTAGAAATTGGACATCATGAAATTTCGAATGACTCAATTCTTCGAGTGATGAGCACCATCTTACTCTCCTTATTTCTTTTAGGAGTTTCAACATTTTCAATCTTGCTGATCGAGAATGATAAGAGCTTTATATCCATCCTGTTTGAATGTATGTCTGCTATGACCACAACTGGATTAAGCCTGAATCTCACCTCATCCCTGAATGATGCCTCTAAAACAATTCTCATTCTGTTGATGTTTATCGGACGAGTAGGGTTTCTTACCTTCCTGATGGGGTTTGGCCGACAAATAATATCTGATAAATATAGGTTTCCGGTCGAGAATATAATAATAAATTAAGAAAGATATGAAGTATGTCGTTATTGGTCTGGGGAACTTTGGATCTGCACTTGCAATCGAATTATCCCACTACGGACATGAAATCATTGGAGTTGATATTTCTGAAAACCGGGTAAATGCAATGAATGGAAACATTGCTTCGGTTTTTCAATTTGATGCAACAGACAGAAGCTTGCTTCGTATGCTTCCCTTAGACGATCTGGACGGAGTAATTGTTACCATCGGACAGAACTTTGGGGCTTCAATACAAATTATCGCACAACTTCGACATTTGAAAGTGCCTCAGATTTTTGCACGAGCATTTAGCGAAACCCATCAAATGGTGCTCGAGTCGCTGAATGTGGATCATATCTTGTACCCCGAAACTGATGCGGCTCGTCTGATTGCGGGAACCTTGTATTTTAAAGATGTCGTTTCTTCACTTCGTCTCGACGATGATTTCCTTATTTTCCGGATCAAGGCTCCCAAAAAGCTGGTTGGATATGGAGTGACTGAGATTGACTTACCTCTGAATTTCAACTTAACGTTGATCTCAATCTCAACACTGAGTGAAGAGAAAAATATTTTTGGTATTGCCAGGACTAAATACAAAACAATAGCAGATGAAGAAAAAAAATACAAAATCCAAGCCGATGATATTCTTACAATTTATGGAGAAAAAGATGATTTCATAAAACTTGGAAAGGCTTTAACCTGATTAAGCCTTCAAAAATAAAAAAAGCAAGCCACGCACCGTGAATTATCACTTTGGATGTGTCGCTTAACAAAAACAAAAAGTATATTGCACAAGTCACTAAAATCCTGAACTATGGTACTATTATCAATCACTGATCTGACTTTACCTATTGCCAATCCGGTCATTAAGTTTCTGATCATTCTTTCGATCATTCTTTTTGCTCCCCTTTTGCTCAATAAATTTCGAATCCCTCACATCCTGGGGCTAATTATTGCTGGTGCAGTCATTGGTCCGAACGGACTGAATCTGATTTTGAGAGATAGTAGTATTATTCTATCGGGAACAGCCGGACTTCTTTACATTATGTTTCTTGCCGGTCTTGAGATTGATCTGACCGAATTTAAACGCAACAGCTCAAAAAGTATTCTTTTCGGGTTATACACGTTTACAATACCTATGATCCTTGGCACAGTCGTCGGATTGTATGTTCTGGAATTTTCTATGATGACCTCCGTATTGCTTGCCAGTATGTTTGCGTCTCACACACTTATAGCTTATCCAATTATTTCCAAACTGGGTGTAACCCATAACCGAGCAGTGACAGTGACCGTAGGTGGTACTATGATCACGGACACTCTTGCCTTGCTTGTTCTGGCTGTTATTGTTGGAATGACCCAAGACGTCGTTGATGCAGGATTCTGGATTAAACTGGGGGTATCAGTGCTATTAATGGGTTCAGCCATACTATTTCTATTTCCAGTAATTGCACGCTTCTTCTTTAAAAATTGCTCAGATAGTGTATCGCAGTACATATTCGTGCTTTTTATGGTATTCCTCGGAGCTGTCCTTGCCGAGATGGCTGGCATTGAAGCGATTATCGGAGCTTTCCTTTCGGGCTTGGCTTTAAATCGGCTTATCCCCCACTCTTCCCCGCTAATGAACCGCGTAGAATTTATTGGAAACGCTATTTTTATTCCATTTTTTCTTATCGGAGTTGGAATGCTTGTTGACTATCGGGTATTTTTGTCAGACTGGCATACCATATTTGTTGCCTTGGTGATGACTGTTGTAGCTACGTTCTCGAAATACTCGGCCGCATTTCTGGCTCAGAAGAGTTTTGGATATACGAAGGACGAACGTTCACTGATCTTTGGGTTAAGCAATGCCCAGGCTGCTGCAACACTGGCTGCAGTACTTGTGGGGTACAATGTCATCTTAGGAGAAAGTCCTGAAGGAGAACCTATACGTCTTCTGAATGACAATGTACTAAATGGGACGATCGTCATGATTTTCATCACCTGTACCATCGCTTCTGTTTCAGCACAGAAGGGAGCTCATAAGCTTGCTATGACAGATCAGATAGGAGTAGACAGAAACGAAAAATCTGATAGCGAACGTATTCTGATTCCTCTTCGAAATCCACTAAATGCCGATGAACTTATTTCATTTGCGAATGCAATAAACCACACAAACAGTGTGAATCCAATTTCAATCACGAATATCATAGACAACGAAGAAGATGAAAACGAACAGCTAAAAAATGCCAATAAAGTATTTGAAAAAGCTGCCCAGATTTCTACCGCAGCAGACCGGCAGATCAATACACTACTCCGTTATGATACCAGTTTCACGAACGGAATACTCAATCTGATCCGGGAACATACCATTACTGATCTTGTATTAGGGATGAACTCTGAACAGTACATGAGTCACTCCTCGCTTGGTGAGATTATTAACCGAGTGATCAAGGAGAGTAATATAAACACGTATATCTACCGGGCTCAGCAACCATTACAAACTGTCAAAAGATATATACTTATCGTTCCACCCAGGGCTGAAGATGAATTAGGATTTCCTTTCTGGGTAAAACGAATCTGGAATCTTGTCCGCGCAACAGGTGCACAGCTTATTATATACTCTACCGAGGAAACCCGGATGGTCCTCGAGAAAAAAAATAACGAACATCCGGTAGATCTTTCGTTTAAACAGTTACCCGTCTACCGAAATATTCTGATTATTTCGGGGGAAATAAAAGCTGATGATGCTCTTATATTTGTATTAAGTAAGAAACTGAATACATCATACGATGAAAATATGGAGCATGTACCTTCATACATAGACTCTTATTTCAAGGACAGAAATTTTATTCTGATATTCCCTATGCAACAGAATGCAAAATTGGGCGAAATCAGTGAAATGATCAATCCTTCTGCTTCAACTGCACTTTCACGTATTGAAGATTTGACTGGAAATCTCGTAAAACGAGTGAAGCGAAAAGAATAAATAAACGAACCAATATCCCCCGACTTTCGACGCAAATAGAAAAGTCGGGGGATATTAGTTTAAAAGAATAATTACGATACCCCATTGATAAAACACAGCTTAAATACAATTTACTGTTTTTTTATTTATATTTGCATAGCGCTGATAATAACAATTATAATACTCAATGAAAAATGAACTCAACAACCCTTGTTCTAATTGGCTTACCTGTTCTATTTCTGCTTCACAGTCTCACAGAGCTATTCGTATTGAAACCATTGATCAAAAAGTCTCACTCGAAGCTTCCCCCTGAAATTACTGACGTGACCAAAGAAACATTTAGTATCTTCCCGAGGCTATCCTATCAGCAGATTTCACTGATTATTCTGGAAGAATTTATACTTGCCACGGCTGTGACCTGCTTTAGTCTGATTAGTGGGATGTATTACCCCTGGATCGCACTTGTGTGTAGCTTTTTCTTTTATTTAATAATTCATATTGCAAACTGGCTTTCTCGTATGTATTTCACTCCTGCTATTATCACCACATTTATTGGAACTGCATTTTGTATTTATGCTGTAGACTTTTCTACTCAGATACTTGAGGTAGATACGATGCATATTCTAATTTTAAGTATCATTGGAACGATATTTTGCGCAGGAAATTTATACCTCATGATACGTTTATTTGAGAAGAAAAGGACTACGGATATCGAAACCATAGAATAAAAAGCGAATAATTTGGCTATATTTGTCTGAATTTAATCCTTACAGTTTATGACACGCATAATTACTCTATTATTTCTGTTCCTCTATAGTTACACTGGTTTCGCTCAGATGCCGGGACTCAGCCGTTCTATACGCGAAATCACAAAGGATAAGCAACTTGAACTCGGAATAACTCTCTGTGATCTTAACTCCGGGGATACACTCTCTATACTGGGGACAAAGCACTTCCCTATGCAAAGTGTCTACAAATTTCCTATAGCACTGGCGGTTCTGAATAAGGTAGATAAAAACGAGCTTTGTCTTACAGACTCCATTTTTATTCCTGACTCGTTATATAAAAATAAACTCTGGAGTCCAATCCGAGACAACAACCCCCGGGGGAATGTATATCTCCCCCTCTCTGAGATTATTAATTACACCGTTGCCATGAGCGATAATATCGGCTGTGATTTACTCCTTCGAATGATTGGGGGACCCGATTCGGCAAATTCCTTCATCCAAAATCTTGGGATCGACAATATAAGCATCTTAAATTACGAAACTGAAATTCAAAAAGACTGGAATGTTCAATTTAAGAATTATGCTACACCAAACGATATGATCCGGCTTTTGATCAAATTCAATGCCCGTGAAATATTATCTACGGCAACCCATGACTTTTTATGGGAAGTAATGAAGAATACCTCTACCGGGTCATTTAAAAAGAAACTCCCAGAATCAACGATTGTCGTTCACAAAACCGGTAGCTCGGGATATAATAAACAGGGTATCTCTGCAGCAACAAACAATGTCGGAATTTTTATTCCAAAGAAAGGAAAGATGATAGCTTTCGCTATCTTTATCACAAATTCAACGGAGAGTTCGGATACGAATTACGAAGTTATTTCGGAAATCGCCCGTGCTATTTATGATTACTATAACTCATCCGAACAACTGCAACAACTGCAACAATAACACAAAATCATAAAACACAATCCCCCGGATCGCTTCGATGAAGTAATCCGGGGGATTGTTTATAAATAATACATCATTAATACGAGTCCCTTTATCAGAACTGATTAGAGTGTATTCAAATAGTTATTTAGTTTATTCACATAAACAGCTGCACCTTTGGCTTTCACATTCTGCTCTGTAAAATCTTTCAAGAGTGCATTCAATTTAGCTGCTTTACTCTTATCTCCTTTTGCCGCCCACTCATCGCGAAGAACTCTGACTTTCTCATACGCCTGAATACCTTCCACAAGACGCTCGTATCGGATAGAAGTTCTACCTCCAGGGTAAACTACATAAGTGTCTCCCGCAGCCCATGTACGGAAACGGCTGTCGAACAATGGCTCTTTCACCCAGTGATTAAAATCCCATCTCAGATAACCATCCAGGTTCTCTGTTGCTGCATGAATAGGTAACCATGCACTCTCTGCCGGAGGAGAAAATGTAAAGTTATTCGGATAGGCTTCTGCACAACAGGTATAATATGTAGTGGTAAATCCTTTCTCAGCTCTTTCCTTCTTAATTTTCTCAGGATATCTTGTTCTTTGAGCAAGAGAGTAATCATTTACTCGAGTTGCAAACTCTTCGTGGTAAGCACCAGCAAATGATATTTTAAACTCTTTATCCGTACTTTCAATAAGCTTGATCGCTTCAAGTACCTGCTTCATCGGACGCTCATCAATCGAGATACAAGTTTTATCAAACCAACCCTTTTCTCTCAAGTGTTTTGAAAACGATGCCAGCATAGCACCCCACATCTCATTGTACTCCTTTTCTCCAGGTTTGGTATTCATGAATTTAAACGTGTTTGTCGCCTGGTCCATGTACTGGAATGACAATCTCCAAGGAATCATCGAGTAACAGTTGATCTGCTTAGAAATCCCTTCAGAAAGCATAAATTCTACCCACATATCAAATACGGTGTAGTCAAATGCCCAGCTACCATCAGCTTTTTTTATCCAGGTAATCATTGTTTCATAAGCATCTTCCGTCTGTCCGTTCCACGGTTTGTGCATAATAGAAGCTGTAATTACTTTGATCCCAGATTCACGCATCATTTGGGTATAAGGTTTCATCGCTTCAAAGTGCTCCTTACTCCATAGATCTACGTTATAATAACGTGCTACCGAGAATGGATTCTGCCACAAATCCAGATGAAATTTCCAGTCTGCTGGCTGTGGCAACACACGGTTTTTAACATCAATTGAGATAGATTCCTTTTTACCATTCACTGTCAAAACGGCCTCGTAACGACCACTTTTTGCATCTTCGGGAACCCAAACCCTTACCCAGAGGGCACGTGATGAATTTGGCGCGATGTTTATTGATTTCAAGTGATGATCAATTGGATCAGCAACCAAGGAAGAATCAAACTTTGAATGATCAGAACGAGCTCCACAAGCTGTTTCTCCATCTGAATTGGCTTCATCAGTCATGACATATCTTACGAAACCACTATGAATACGATCTTTTCCGATCGATGCTGAAGGATCACTCTTATGTTTGAAATCAGAAATAGAATAGCTCACCTCATCAATATTCACTGGTGATGAAATAACATACTGTGCATTCACCCGTTCACCCTTCCAAGCTGTAAGCTGAATTTTACTAATCAACCCAGAATAGGGAGTTTCTTTATTGTAGCGCTGATCTATCGACCCCCACCCCTGACTGATTTTGCCTTTCATCTTATTCCATGCCTGCAAGTCTGCCTTTACCGGATTAGCTAATTCCTCATAACTGATTACAGGAAATGGTGTTGTACCGGTCGGAGTTCCACATTGAGTAACTCCATGGGTCTGAGCATACAGACAGCTTGAAGTGGCAAATAAAAGAGCTGCGATTGAATTTCTAAAGTTCATAAGTATGATTTTTGGTTTTCGACGATAAATATATAAAAAATAAATAATAACAACCTTAGTATTTGAGTATATTTTAAAACATATCCATATAGTTTATAAATATATACAAGACATTCTTTTGCCAGCATTTACGAATAACCAAAAGGAACAATAACCGAGGATATATCTAATAAAAAAATCCGGCCGGAAAGCATATGCATTCCGACCGGACCATCAATAGTTAACAAGGAGAAAAAATTACTTATAATTTACTATTTCTTAGATATTTACTATACATTGTAAAAAAGATAAGTTGAATCCCCATTCCAGGAAGCGAGGTCTTTAAGGCAACAAAAGACTCCGCTGGTCCATTCAACAACCACGACTCCATAGTCAGTGCAATAAACTGGTAAGCTACAATGATCGCTAATATCTGTATAAAACTCAAATACGAACGATCTTTGGTAAATAAACCTACCAATAAAGAGATCACTACACACTGTAGAAGAACGACATACAAAATAATACCCGGAGGCATCCCTGTCAGTACATTACTTACAAGCGGTGAAACAATTCCACAAATCAGCCCAACTGCCCAACCAAATCGGAAAGCTGCAAAGAAGGTGATAAATAGAATGGGTAGAAATACTGATCCTGCCAAAGAGAACTGGTGCATAATTTGGGGAACCAGCACACTAAGCAGTACAAATAAAGCTGCTCTCAAATATGTTTGAGGCAATGTAAATGGAAGCGATAACGTTTTTGTGTTTGCGATCATCGTAAAATTTATTATGAGAGTACAAATATTTATTATGACAGTATATTAAAAAACCAACGCGGTTTTCGAGTTCCAGACAACACATACAAATCCGGTTCATCAATAGCTATATCTATATCAAAGGAGTGTTCAAAATGTTCTGCCTCCACTTCCACAGGACGTAACTTCTCAGAAATGGCAACATCAAGCTTATGGTGACATCTATTTATCGTATCGCGTCCGTCAGAATGGGCAATCACAAAACGACCTCCTGGTTTTAATGCTCTTGAAATGGCACAAACTAAGGCTTCCTTATCGAGAAAATGGGGATATGCATTATGCAAAATGACATGATCAAAACCTGTTTGATCGAAAGTAAGAAAATCTATGGCTTCAAAATAAACATCTGGATGCTGAATTTTACTTTTTGCTTTTTCAATCATTCTTTCAGAGAGATCGATGGCAATCACCTGTGCGACCTCCCGTTCAAGCAAAGACTGTGTAAGAATTCCGGTACCGCAGGCTACATCGACTATCCGATCATTTTTCTTCACTTTAACTAAAGACAGAATCTTATCGATCCGGTCCATATCATATTTGCAAACCTGATCCCACTGAGGAGCCATTTGATCAAAAAAAACTTTAATATTGTCACTCATAATTCTGTAATTTATCAGATAGTTATTTTTATTCCTCCATAAGCATTAGCCCCCGGCATTGGAAACCCTGCATTGATCTGGTAGGATTGGTTCAGTATATTTTCAACTTTAGTATAAATCTCCACCTTTGAAAGAATGGACCACGCTAAAGAAGCGTTCCACAGTGTAAAACTTTCACTTAAAAGTGGTGATGTTTGGGTAAACAAGGTATTCACATATTGTACTCCACTTTGAATTGTCCATTTTTTAATCGCATACACTCCACCTGCATACACTTTGTGTCTGGGGGTAGCCAGTACAGGATCTTTCATATGTATGTAGCTGTAGTTCGAATGCAGAGAAAAGGATCGGGACACCTTAAAATTTACACCACATTCTATCCCATAGTTCTCTACTCTACCACTATTTATATTTTTGGGTCGTCCATCAACCCGAATGGTCTGAATAAGATTTTGTGCATCCAGATAATATCCACTTAAGTCAACTTGAAGACGATTTGAAATCAGATTTTGAGAAATAGATAACTCATAATTGATCAGACTTTCGGGTCTGAGATCTGAATTTTGAGGAGGGAACATATACATTTCCCGTACCGTAGGATTACGAAATCCTTTACTAACGACAGCCTTCAGTACCGTTAGAGGAGAGACAACAAAACTAAGTCCCCCAAAGGGAACCCACATCCCGCCGGAATGGCTATTGTAATCATAGCGAATCCCCGCACTCAAAAATAAGCGGTCCCCAACGGACTGACGTGTATTGAGGTAACCAGCTATTTCATTGATGCTCTTGTCTACGATCTCAACCTGTTCTTCTGTGTTCAGAAATCTATTGTTTGCTTTACCACCATAAAATTTATAATCTACCCCTGCAGTCAGGCTGTTGCCTTCAAAGGGTGATATCGATTGGTAAAACGTGGCTCCATACATATAGTCATTTGAGCAAAAACGAAAGTCTTTGGGAGCCCCTCCATTCAAATAACCATCATTTATTTCATGATCTCCAAAATTGACAAAAACACTTAGAGCTCCTTTCATCTTTTCATTCCTGTTTTCAAGAGAGATAGATGACATCCCCCGGATAACTCTTGCATCATTATCCTCAATGGGTAAAACTTCTGTCCCCGGGTTTGAAGACTCAAAGCGTGTTAGATTTAGATTAAAGCGCATTCGATAATGCTCGGAAAACCGATATCCGAATTTAGCAAACCCACTCCATTGATTGAACTCCGAATTTTTACGATGCCCCTCTGTCTGGTTGTATGTTCCCGACAGCATCGTATCCCAGCGATCATCAGACCTCGAAAATGAGGCATTCGCCGATATTGTATTGTAACTACCGTACATGAGATTAGCTCGTAACAGCGAAACACCTTCAGCGGTTGGCTTGCGGGTTATGATATTTACCACTCCGCCCATTGCATTTGAGCCATAGAGGTAAGATGCCGGACCTTTGATTACTTCAACCTTTTCCGCCAGTGAGGCCTCATACATATCCGGAAGCGGATGCCCCATCAATCCCATATACTGAGGGTGACCATCGAAAAGGACAAGCATCTGCGTATTTGGACTTCCTCCAATACCTCGCATTGTCATCGCTCCAGCAGAACCGTTAGCTATTCCATAACCCATTACTCCACGTTGGGTGACAAACATCCCCGGAACACGTTCGGATAGCATTGGAAGAAGTGAAGATGTCTTACGACGATCAATATCTTCTCTACTGATTACATCTACCTGAAGAGGCAACTGACGTTTACTTACTTCAGATAAAGTTCCGGTCACAACAACTTCCTCCAATCGGACGGAATCTGAAAAAATAACAGGCCTATCATTTGCCCATAAACTGCCGAAATAACTACAAAAAAAAAGTCCTGTGATTCTGATGCTATTCTTATTCATGTTTCTACTCTGTTTGCATTCCCCCAAATTAGTCATAAAGAACAGTGCGCCTTAATGCTAAATAATGCTTACTAATACTAAAAGAACAGTTATAAACTAAAGTTTGTTCAGCTAAAGAATAGGTATTTTTATTCAGAGTAACATTTAAAACTTTAAAAAAACGACCCGTATTTTGTTAATACAAGTAAATTATACACAATTACACAAAAAACAAGTTGTAGCCAAAAGAATTTTTGAGTTTTTTTGTAGATAAATCCTTGATCAAAGGTTAGCTTATTAAAGCTGAATCATTATTTAATGATGAACGTTCCAATTTTAAATGCATGATATAACAATAGATAAACGAATTGTTTCAGACCTCAATCGGATATAAATCAAGCTTATGAATCAAAATCAGAAAACTAAAATCGAGAATTTGTTCGAGGACAAATTTTACAAAAAAACTACAAGATCAGGATATAGAAACCCAAAATACGATCTGTTTATGGGAAAAGTAAATCGGGCTTTAGCAGGTATATTTGCTCTATTTATTTTATTCTTTGTGTTTCTCTTGATCGGAAATGCGGTTGGAATACCATTTATTCAGGACTGGGTATTTCGATATCTGTAACAAAAAAAAGCAAAGCCAGAAAGGTATTCAACGAACCTTTCTGGCTTTACTTTTTATCTGGTGAGAAGAATAACAGGCGAATGACAATCTACCGAGAGGACGGAATCTCCTTCGATCGAAAGAGTCATTGCACTAAAGACAAATGTGTATGGACCTTGTACTACCTTCAATAAATCTTGCCTTTTCTCCTCTGACAGTTCATCTATATTTGCATTTCCTGTATCCTTTAGCCTTCTGCTTATTATTTCGGTTAACTTCTCCTTATATCCCTCTTTGTGAGGGCCCTTAATCTGTAAATATTTTCTTGATATCGTAATCGTGACTGAATCCGTTTTATATTCAAACGGATATTGCAATACTCGCAAGGTTGAGCTCCCCTCCAACTGAACGTCTGAATCGGATTTAATATATAGCGATTTTGAAGGAATGGATGAAGTTTTACCTTCTGTAGACTGTGGTCTTAAGGACTGAGAATAAGCAGACAGATCCTTTACATTAATATATGGTATATAGGTTCCGGCAAAAAGCAGGACGATAGACAAACCTACTATGAGTATATATCGTTCCGTCTTTTTATTTAGGCACAACAATACAATAACCGTTTCGATAAAAGCTACAATGAGTAAATATCCCCTGTCAATCGTCAGCCCATATTCTGCCACTCGCACGTAAGCTCCGATCCAAAGAAGTACAAGCGGAGCAAGGCATAAAAATGAGGCATAACGGAAAAATGATGGAACGAACTGCTTCTCCATTAGATTAGAAACTGCCCTGGTCATGAAAAACAGAGAGATATACATGATCGTGATATAGCTCAGATTCCCTTCGGGTAACTCCCACAAATAGATAATCTTACCCATGTAGATATAGAGTATCACGGTATAAATAAGCAGTGAGATCGTCAGAATGTAATGAATCAGAATTCTAAAGAATGTTGACTTGTAATCACACTCCTGACTATTGTAATAGATTAGTAGAATCACAAATGAAACACTCCCTATGATACCATACAGATAGGGAAATATCTTGTTGTCTAACTCAAACAAAAGATATGAAACAGAAAGGAGAATAATAGAGAGGAGTGCCATGATGATACCCAGAAAGATCCAAGAGATAAACAAGGATTTGATCAATCGTACAGCACGGTTGGTTATTGTTATGTTTGATCGGTCGGTACCCGTGATCAGATAAACGAGAAACGTGAGTATAAAGGCGACTACAATATAGTGTACATCCTGAAAATAGTAGCCAAAGACAGGTAGTAAAATAGCTGAAACAATACCAGTTAGGTAATAGTACCCCCTGGATATGTGATGTTCGGTTGTCCACTGATTAGCAATATAGCTAACGAAGACAGACAGAAAAAGATAAATAGCTGATTCCACAAAATCGGGAGTGTGTGGTCCTCTATTGACAATAAACGCAATGGTTACTCCGAATAAAAAGGAAAACAAGACCTCCAAAGGATATTGAGGGATGGTATCTTTCACCCGTTCAACGACTTTTTGAAAATTCTTTTGTAACATAAGCTTCATGAATTTAGTGAGAGATTTTTCACAAATGTATTATTTATTTTACGCCAACAAAAAGAAGATGTAATTTTATTCCGATTTTAACTAACTGAAGTTCAAACCATAGAGAGCTCAGATCAGCCATTAAATAAAAAAGAGCTACAACAAACACTTTGTGAATGTGTAGCTCTTTGTATGAGTGAGGCTAAGAACTGGTTAAAGCTTTACACTTTTCTTTTTTCCTTTCTTACTCTCAAAATTATATCGGTTCATTGAAGTAACCACATAGGTGTACTTGTCTGCCCCTTTATCGTATGGAAGGAAAATCTCCGTATTACCAGTTATCGCAACAATTTTTTGCGGATTTGTAATATCTACCTTTTCGCCTTCATTGAAGCAATAAACTACAAAACGGGCTGCTGCATTTCCCAAATCCTTCTGCTTTCCGGTTTTCCAGGTCAAATAATAACCATTTGGCTTCCACTGCGCCTTAAGCCCCGAAACTTCTTTTGGCTTTTTGTTATACATCGATTCGTAAGCCGGAACTAAAGCCATTGATGACTGATAGTTATTCGCAAGACTATCGGCAATACCTCCATAATTCTGCAATAAATCATAACCGTTCCACCAACAGTTCCCTGATATATTTTTGTTCTCATCGATCAGTTCCATTTTACGTGTCAACTGATTTCGTGCAGTACTATTCTTATCGCTATTATTCATTGTACGTACGATACTTTGACCTACATACAGATGTTCCGGTCCTTTTTGATTACTCCACCACTTAACTAACGTTTCGTAGTCAGCAGCTTTGTGTCCAATCTCCCAGTAAAGTTGTGGAACAATGTAATCAACCCATCCTTTTTGCGACCAATACTGAATATCAGCATACAAATCTCCATAATTTTCGAGTCCGTTCGTTGCACTTCCTGCCGGATGATTCTTTTTATTCCGGTAGATACCGAAAGGACTTACGCCAAAACGAACCCAAGGTTTTGTTTCAACGATAGTCGCCTTAATTTCTGAGATCAGAGTATTTACATTATTTCTACGCCAGTCAGCCTTCTGACCAGGTCCGAACCCTTGCGATGCTGCCAATGCATTAAATGTATCACCATCAGGATACTCTTTGCCGGCAATTGGATAAGGATAGAAATAGTCGTCCATATGAATCGCATCCAGATCATATCTTGAAACAATATCCTTCACGACAGTAGTGATATGTCTGCGACATTGTGGCAACCCTGCATCAAAATAAATTTGACTGCCATATTTCAAGAACCAGCTTGGATTTTTGAAATACAAATGGTCTGCGGCCAGACGTTCACTATCACTTGAAGTCACGCGGTAAGGGTTTAGCCATGCGTGAAACTCCATCCCTCTTTTGTGGCACTCTTCAATCAAAAAAGCCATTGGATCCCATTTTTCTGCCGGTGATTTCCCCTGCGCTCCTGTCCAGAAACGACTCACTGGCTCAATATCTGATAAGTAAAAGGCATCAGCCTGAGGTCTTACCTGAAATACAAACGCATTAATTCCCATCCGTTGGTAGTTGTCCAGCATATTGATAAAATAACGCTGCATCTGAGATTTATTCATAGTTGCGTACTGATTCTGATGTACAGTATGCACCCAAACCCCACGAAATTCATGCTTTGATCTGGCAGACAACGTATAGCTGAATCCTGATAGAATCAGAACAAGAAGAAACAAATAGCTTCTTAATATATTTTTCATTTTTATAAATTTATTCTCAACACTTATTTAATTACGTCAACAAGATATGTCGGGAGATAGAATGCTTTGTGATTCTTTGCTTCTGTAAATCCTACAATTGTCGTGGCTGCATCTCCTTTTTTCTGAAGAGGCATGCGTTTTCCGTTCAGATAATAAAAATCTTTGAATGCTTCAAATTTCATTACCTTCCCGTTTTTTGGATTTGTTACCGTCAGCTCAGGATATTTCTCATTAGCTCCCCCGATCTGCATTTCATATCCTTTAAACAGCTGATCGTGGCGTGCAAAATACGCATCTGATTTCTGTTCCAGACCTTTTATGTCAGAAACACGTTGAATATAGTGATTCACTTCGCTGTTTTTTACGATCCCACGTAATGGTTCTACTGGTGAGTAGGTAGCAAGAAATACATCTTCTCCCTCATGACCTGAGGTTGTCCATCCGATATAGTTATCTCTATTTACAACAGAGATAAGTACCGAACTTACTTTCCCTTGAGCTTTCCCGATTAAACCTTCATATTTGAGCATATTTGCTGAATAATCTGCAGCTTTACGAAGCGCAAGTTCCTTCTGAACCTGAAGAAATGGCTCGTACAATCCTTCATCCCCACGAAGAGTTACTCCATATTCCTCCTGAAGTAATGAAACATACTCAGCATATTTCATCTCTTCAGTGATGACAGAAGCCATCGCCTGACTTACACGAATCTTTTTGAAAGGCTCAAAAATTGTATTGTGAGGAGTTTTTGAATATGAGCCACTTGATTTAGCATTCCCCAGGCTAATCCCCCCATTTCCATGATCGGGCATAACAACCACAACAGTATTTCCGTTTTTCTCAGCAAAATCCATCGCTACTTTCACAGCATCATCAAAAGCCAGATACTCCGTAATTACACCTTTTGTATCGTTTGCATGCGCTGCCCAGTCTACTTTACTCCCTTCGACCATCAAAAAGAATCCATCTTTGTCTTTACTCAACATATCAATGGCCTTAGCAGTCATAGAAGCAATAGACGGTACAGTATCTATTTTTTCATCCTCGAATGGAAGAGCATCCGGAGCAAACAGACCCCATACACGGTTTGTATTCTTCTCTATTTTCTCAAATTGAGATTTATTTTTTATGACTCCAATACCTTTTTCCTGAAGCACATTGTAGAGGTTCTCACCATCTTCACGCACTTTCGGGTCCAGATACTGCCATCCACCTCCAAAGACTACATCAACTCCGTTGTAAACCATCTGTTTTGCCAGACGATCTGTTTCTCTGCGCGAAACGCCATGCGAAGCAAAATCTGCCGGGGTTGCATGAGGCAACTGACAGGTAAAAACTAACCCTGTTGCTTTTCCTTTTATTTTGGCTGCTTCAAGAAGCGTAAATGCAGGCTGATATGTTTTTGAAGGATCCACTTTCACCAAATCGTTTGGTGTAGCTTCGGGGAAAATTGAAATATTACCCGTTCTGGCAAGCACTCCTGTCGCATAAGTTGCTCCTGTCGGTGCTGAGTCTCCAATAGGTGTATCCGAACAATGCGTCGTAACCATACCGGAAATATACTTATCTACAGCCAGAGGAGCCTGTTTATACCAGCGGGAAATAGACAAAACACTTGTACTGGTTCCATCAGGAATCATTACAATTACATTTTTCACCTCTTTCGACTTTGCATAGGAAATAGCCGGTCCCACTAAACCAAGGCCTAATGCTAAACTTAATAAAGCGCGTTTATTCATAATTAAGTGATTTATTTCCCTGTAATCTTACGAATCACATGAGATGCCAAAAAGCATCCGAAGATTGCAGGTAAATAGGAAATTGTTCCTACTGTTGATTTCTTATTTTGTTCTGTGTTTGATTCAAATACAGCCGAACGGTCCGCCTGCTCTGTCGTAAAGACTACCGGCAAACCTTTGCGTATACCCATCTTCTGCAAACGCTTTCTTACGGCTTTTGCCAGAGAACAGTGGTATGTATCTGAAATATCGGCATAACGAATTTGTGTCGGATCAACTTTTGCTCCGGCACCCATGGAAGAAACGATCTTAATTTTTCGACGTAAGGCATGGTAAATGAGATAACATTTCGGACTTAGCGTATCAATAGCATCAACAATAAATGTAAACTGATCACTATCGAGCAAAGCCTCAATCGAATCATCCTTCAGGAACTCATGTTTTGCGACAAGCTCAAGCTCAGGATTGATTTCTAATAAACGTTTCGAAAGCACCTCAACCTTAGATTCACCGATCGTCGAATGCAACGCAACTAACTGACGGTTGATATTCGTTATATTCACGGTATCCCCATCGATTATAGTCATCTTACCCACACCTGCACGACAAATCATTTCGGCAGCATAAGCTCCCACGCCTCCAACACCTACTACAAGTACGTGTGCGCTACGAAGTTTCTCTAACTTCTCATCACCAAGCAAAAGCTCGGTTCTTGAAAACCATTTATTTAATTCCATCATACTGCACAAATTTAGAAACATTCCCTATTATATAGCTTATCTTTCGGTTTTAAAAAAAATAAAATATGCGAACTTCCTTATTTTATAACATCTGGTTTATGTGATTTGATGGGCTATGAATCCACTATTTCGTTCTTTAAGGAAGTTTTCTATCTCTCTGGTAAATCTTTTTTAAATTGTTATGTGTTACATTTTGAGAGAATTCAAGATTCCGATTAACTTTGTAAACAAATTAATTTTCATGGACATTAGATTAAACAAAGTAATAAGCGACTCAGGGCTATGTTCTCGCCGTGAGGCTGATAATTTTATCGAGACTGGTCGTGTAACTGTCAATGGCAAACAAGCTGAGGTCGGAATGCGTGTGCGTCCGATTGATGTTGTTCGGGTTGACGGACATATCATTAAGCAACAGGAAGAGGCTGTGTATATTGCCTTAAACAAGCCTGTCGGCATCACCTGTACGACCGATCAGACCGATCCGGATAATATCATCGATTTTGTAAATTATCCGAATCGTATTTTTAACATTGGCCGACTGGATAAGGATTCCGAAGGACTCATCCTGTTAACCAATGACGGAGGCATCGTAAATAAAATCTTACGTGCGTCTAACAATCATGAAAAAGAATACGAAGTGATGGTTAACAAACCGATCACAGAAGAGTTTATTCAAAAAATGGCGAGTGGTGTACCTATTCTTGGCACAATGACTCGTAAATGTAAGGTTGAGAAAGAAGCTGATAATCGTTTCCGTATCACACTGACACAGGGATTAAACCGACAAATCCGTCGTATGTGTGAAGCATTAGGCTATGACGTTATGAAGCTGAAGCGTGTACGAATTATGAATATCAGTATCGCAAAGCTTCCGCTTGGTCAATGGCGTTTCCTGACTGAGAATGAATTAAGCGAACTTATGGAGCTTGTGAAAGACTCTGATGATACTCCTAAAGCAAAAAGCGGAGGGAAAAGCGGACAGCATGCTAAACCAAAAAGCAGTACACGCCCATCAAAAACTCTCGAAAACAGAAGCTCTTCGTCAAAAGCCAAGTCTACGGGTAGCAAAAGGATTGGAAAAAGCAAACCAAAAACAGCTGAAGCTGCTCCTACGAAAGGATATAGCTTTACTCCTGCTGGCAGAGATGGTAAAAGCAAACCGAAAAGTAACACCAAAGGTTCCAGAGGTGCTTCACGTGGAAGTAGCGGAAGAAGAGGTAGATAATCTACGGTATCCGATATATTCAATAAAAAAGGTATTGTCTGAAATCAGACAATACCTTTTTTTATACGGTTACGAACAAATACAAATAGTCGGGCAATCCAATATCCAAGGAAGGCCCCAAATATATCTGCTAAGAAATCAGACCATTCCGCAGAACGCGGTGGAAAGAATTTTTCTTGCAGAATTTCAATTACCCCTCCAAATACAATGGGCACTAACAATACGATCAGATACATCCGTATTTCCGAATATTGCCTCTTTGACATGGATAGATAGGATAGAAAACTAATCGCTGTATAGAAGCAAATATGAACAATCTTATCAATATTAGGAATCTGAGTCAATGATCCGCCCGAAACACTCGGTACTAACGATAAATACGTTACAGCTATGTAAGCTATAATGACCAGAATATATCTTTTCATTCTTACTTATTTTGGAGAGTCAATTTGTAGAATCATTCACATCAAGTTAGCAAATGATCTTTCACTACATCAGAAATATAAATATTGCTCCAAAAGTAATGGCAAAGTTTTAACCCCGCAAACAATTGATACAATTAATGCTACAACCCACACGACAAATAATACCCATTTTAGGCCTTTCGGAATCACTGGATAATTAAATGCTCTCTGAAGTATTACATAACAAAGCACCAACAATGGGATAGATATGACAATTACTGTCGCTGTAACAAAGAATGGCATCTGAGTCGGATCAGCAAAGGCAGTTCCAATATACGGAAAAAACATCGAAAAGAAATCACCTGAGCTAAACACCAGAGCAGACAAAACCATCAGCAGAGGTAATATTATTAACAGCCCCAAACAGCCGAATCCAACACCCAGAACTGCAACCACAAACTTTACTACGCCACGAACGACCTGTAAGAAAAGATCACGAAGAGAGACCAGAAAGCTCTTATTTTTTGGAGAATGAACCGCATCTCTTGCTTCATCCGCGACTTTTTCGGCATTCTCCTTCACAAAAGACGAGATATTCTCTATTGTAGGGTCGATTCCCCGCATCTCTAACTTCTGAGCAGCACTATCTGCTGAAGGTGTAATAATCCAGAGGATTAGATATATCAGAAAAATAGATCCTGATGTGATGATAATTGAAATCAGCAATAAAATACGGATCCATGTTACATCTATATTTAAGTAGGCTGCTAATCCGGCTGCAACCCCACCAATCATACCGTTCCCTTTATCACGGTACAGACGCTTACGTCCCTTATAAGTCTTCTCTGCATGAGAAGCATTCCCGGAGGATGCCTCTTCCGCTTGTGGTTCGGACGGAGTGAACTCTTCCTGGACCTCATCTACTGTCCCGTAATCCGAGGGTTGCCCCATCATATTTATTATTTCTTCTACATTTGGGAATGTAATTACCTGCAAACCGAAACGGATGCGCTCATTAAACAATTCACAAATACGAGCCTCAACATCTCTCAATATTTCATCACAATCTGCCTCGCCTGCGAAATGACTTTTTAAATCATCCAGATATTTCTGAAGAAGCTCATACGCATCCTCGTCAATGTGAAATACTGTATTGTTCAGGTTTATTGTTAAAGTCTTTTTCATCTTGATTTAGTTTAAGACGTGTATTTTTAGTTGTGATGGCGCAAATGTTCTATCGCACCACTAATCTCATTCCATGAGCTTTCCAGCTCATTCAGGATACCCATTCCCTTTTCTGTCAACTCGTAGTATTTTCGCGGAGGTCCCTGGTTAGATTCCACCCAGTTGTAAGATAGTAGTTCCGCATTTTTCAAACGAGTAAGCAATGGATATAATGTTCCTTCGACCACAATAAGCCGAGCATCTTTCAATTGCTGGATAATATCAGAAACGTATGCCGGTTCTCTGCTAATTATAAGCAGGATACAGTATTCCAACATTCCCTTTCGCATCTGCGACTTAACGTTTTCTATATTCATTACAGATCGATTTTTATCCCGCTCAGAATCCTGACATTGCTCACCACAATGTATGAATCCCTCCCCGGATTTTTATGTTTACGTCACAAAAGTAGAATAAAACAGGTACTATGCAATACAAACTACTTTTTATCTTTAGACATTAATCATATTTAACACCACCCTACTCTCTTTTAGGTAGCTCAGAGTGTAATATCCCCACGAGTAGGTATTTCCAACCTTCTATTTTCGCTGTAGATTTGCAGTGTAAAGTCATAATTGATAAAGCTACTAATATGTTACGAGTATGTGTTGGATGACATTCATGCAGCACATACTCCTTTTTTTATGACAAAGCAATCCCTTTTCTATCTATATTTGTTTCTAAAGAAGCTAACATCGAGAAATTATGAACAGACAAAGACAATTTAGAAAAAGTGATCGTATGGGCGATCTCATTTGCAGACACTCCGAGCTTATTTCCGTTTTGAGCCGTTTCAACATCCCTTTAGGATTCGGAGACAAGAGTGTAGCCCAGGTTTGCGAAATAAACCACATCGACTGCGATACATTTCTAACCGTTGCCAACTTTTTGATCGATGAAAATATTGGAAGTATTGATCATCTTGGCAATCTCTCACTTTCCAATCTGACGTTATTCCTTACAAATGCGCACAGCTATTTTCGCATGTATAAATTCCCGATGATTCGTACAAAGCTCAACGAGGTCATCTCTACAGAAGAACCTGCAATCTTGCAACTCGTTCTCAACTTCTTCGACAAGTATTTTCTCGAAGTCATGAAGCACATGAACTACGAAGAGAAAATCGTCTTTGGATATGTCGACGAGCTTCTCACCGGAGTACTCTCCAATCACTATAGCATCGACACATTTAAGGATAAACACAATGAGATCGATTCAAAACTAACCGATCTTAAAAATATGCTGATTAAGTATATACCCGTAGCTGCCGGTAAGAATAATAATCTGAATGATGTGCTTATGGATATTTTCAATTGCGAAAAAGAACTGGAAATGCATACCCGGATCGAAGATTTCTTATTTATTCCGGCTATTGCTAAATTAGAAAAAGAGCTATCAACATATGGAAACGAATAAACAACCCAAAATTGCAATTGCCGAACAGTCACTTATTATTCGACTGGGAGTGATTCAATCCATCCGTAGATATATATCAGCTAAGGCGCAACTCATTGAAATATCCAATCTCGATTCGCTCTATGATTCCCTTCGAGTTTACACACCAGATATATTAATTGTAAGTCCGACACATATCGGACAGTTTGAGATCAGCAAACTAAAGGAGTATTCTGGAAATAAGACCAAATTAATCGCACTTCTCTATAACGTGATTTCTCCCGAAACATTAAAGAATTACGACGAGACTATTACAATCTATGACGAAGGTGACAAGATTAAAGAAAAGATAGAGAAACTACTGAAGATTGCGGTAAAAGCTGTCGAGCCCGAAGAGACGCTTCAATTAAGCGGAAGAGAAAAAGAGATCGTCGTTTGTATTGTCAAGGGGCTATCCAACAAAGAGATCGCCGAAGAGCTTTCCATCTCAACGCACACGGTTATTACTCACCGCAAAAACATTACACGCAAACTTCAGATTCATAGCCCGGCAGCATTAACGATCTACGCCATCGTTAACAAACTGGTGTCGCTGGACGAAGTTAAAATCAGCTGATTATAGGCAGGTAGACCTCTGTATTCATCTACTGATTTGAATTGTATAGGAATCGTTGTTAATTAAATTGCCTCATACAATTCTTTCACAAGGAGTTCGGGAGTTACAGAGAGCGTACGCCCCCGCTTATTCTGACAAAAATGAAAGCATTAAGGCTTTTTAGTTTCATTCTGATACATAAAATCAATAAGAAAAAAGAAGCTATTAATGGCTAAAACATCCGTTTTTTATACCAACAGAGAGCTTCTGAGAGCACAGTAAACCCTAAATGCAAGCACAGTAGACCGCACAAGGATTTACATTATACCGTTCCATAAAATACGGTAGTATGTATCTGCGCGTACATACTACCGTATTTT
>JBOFXU010000248.1:0-16480 GCA_051654305.1 Bacteroidales bacterium
ATATTTTATTTATAGAATGTCTTTTCGTAAGCTCCAAATTCACCTTCCCCTTTAATGAGTCTTCGCCAGACTGCAGTAAGGAAGCCAAGGCCGTACCCCATCAACTGAATAAAAGAAGCTACAATGGCAATCGCACCGATCTCTACACTCTTCTCTTTGGCTGAGGCATCGGCAAAAATGAGCAGACAATACAGCACAAGAGGCAGAAGAAACCAGCCTGAGAAAAGAGATAGCAAAAGCAAGAAAATCACTCCCAGCGTAAATACGGCGGGGAGCAGATGGACCAGTTTCATTGAGCCCGGATGACGTTTCTCAAGATTGATACGGGCTATTCCGAAATTATAGACCTGCCGGAAAAACTTCCTGAAATCTACTCTTCGCTTATGAAACACCCAAGCTTCGGGAAACAGACGTACCCGCGCCTTGCTTTCGTACAACCGGATACTAAAATCAATATCCTCTCCAAAACGCATGGGCGAAAACCCCGAGAGGGAACGATACATATCCGCCTTAACTCCCATATTAAAACTCCTTGGATAAAACTTATCCAGCTTCTTTTTACCACCGCGTATTCCGCCTGTCGTAAAGAAAGAGGTCATGGAGTAGTTGATTGCCTTTTGTACAGACGTAAAAGAGTCATGTGCTTTATCGGGACCACCCCAGGCTTCACAAGGAGACTGAGTCAGTTCTTTTTCTACCTCTTGCAGGTAAGCAGGAGGAATAATACAATCTGAGTCTAACACAATAAAGTAATCTCCCCGCGCTCGTTCTGCCCCAAAGTTACGGGTTTGTCCCGGACCGGAGTTGGGCTTGGAAAAATACTTGATATCGAGTTGTTGACTGTATTGATCAACAATGCGATCAGCAGGAACAGATGACCCATCCTCAACAACAATCACCTCGAAGTTGGTTTGAGTTTGAAGCGTGAGACTCTGGAGTAACTCCTCCAGCTCCTGTGGTCGGTTGTAGACCGGTATAATTAATGAAAAGAACATGCTCTAATTGGTTTTGCTATTCAATAGTGCAAGATTACAAAATAATCCTGCGTTAAACAAAAAAAAGGCATAAAGTATTTCTACTCTATGCCTCTTATATCTGACTAAATCAAACAATTACTTTGCTCTTTCAACGTAAGAACCGTCTGCAGTGTTGATTTTAATTTTCTCACCAGTTTCGATGAACAAAGGAACACGAATTTCTGTACCTGTTTCAAGGGTTGCAGGTTTCAATGTGTTTGTTGCAGTATCTCCTTTAAGACCTGGTTCAGTATAAGTCACCTCAAGGATAACGTTTGTTGGAAGATCCGCGAACAAAACAGTTTCTGTATCTGCGTTCATAACAACCTCAACCATATCTCCTTCTTTTAGGAAACGCACACCGTTGATGCGGTTTTCATCGATTGGAATTTGCTCGTATGTTTCGTTGTTCATAAAGTTGTATCCCATATCGTCTTTGTACAAGAATTGATAAGGACGTCTTTCAACACGAACTTCGTTTACTTTAACACCAGAGTTAAATGTATTTTCGATCACACGACCAGTTTCAACATTTTTCAATTTTGTGCGTACAAACGCTGCGCCTTTACCCGGCTTAACGTGAAGGAATTCTGTAATGAAATAAAGGCCATTATTGAACTCAATACACATACCGTTTCTGAAATCTGCAGTAGTTGCCATAAATGCTTCTTATATATATAATATTTGATTTTTATTTTAACGATACAAAGTTAATGCAATTGTCTTAAATCTGAAAGAGTTAGAGCAGTAAAGTCCATTATTTATCGTTAAAGGATACGTGTATAAACAGTTAAAGGCAGCCTCACGGCTGCCTTTAAACCACCTTAGTTATAGTCTAATAATAGCAATTACTTAAATCTTTCGCTAAATCCTGATAGTGTTTGAGATGAAATTTTAAGAACATCATCCTCTTTAATCAGCTTTAGCTCATATTTTTTAGCTCCGTCGAAATCATTTGAAGTAATCACAAATGTTACTTCATCCTGATCTTCCGGAAGATATTTACTAACATCAAAGGAAACAGATCCGCTCATTGAGTTCGTCTCCTGAATCCCGAAATTATTTTGTCTGAACTCCAGATAAACTTTACCATCCTGCGGATACTGTGTATCCTTGTTGTGAACAAGGTTCAAAAGATGAACTGCTCCCGGACGAGAGTAACAAGCAAAAACAATTGAGATATATTTCTCTGCGAACCATACATCGCGGATACGTGCTTTATTGTTACCCACTGAGTCCTCCTGAGCATTGGTGATTTCGATTGCATCTTTTGTCAGAATTTTACTCAGTGCATTGACCTTCACATAGTGATCATACCCATCTTGCTCATCCGACAACAGGGTAAAGTTTGCCCACACACGAGTATCACTCGTTGGATTGTAATGAAATTCCTGAGCTGCAGGCCATAATTTCTCCCCATTATCTAACTGCAGATAATAAGAACCGGGAGAAATAACTTTTACTGTAGCAGGACTGATCTGAAACTCTCCAAGAGAGTAACCATCATCGTCACAAGATATAAAAACAGACAGCGACAAAATCGCCATCATTAAAATTAACAGGCTTTTTTTCATAAGTCATTATTTTACAAGTTATCTCTGTGCACAGATAAATTGATTTCTTTTGTTACTAAGATGCATTAAACAGGGAGTTTTGCTGCATAACATAAGTGTTAAAATATTGAAATATATTAAATTTACACCTGTAATTGAAATTTCCCGTGATTTATTTTTTACTTTTTTCGGTTGATAACATCCCACAGGCAGCAAAGATATCTTCTCCTCTGGAGGTACGAATAGTGCTTACTACTCCTTTGGCATTCAGACGATCACGAAAAGCGACCATTGTTTTACTATCTGAAGATTCCAGCGCTACATTCGGTATGGCATGAAAACGGATCAAATTCACCCTGGCATCCAATCCTTTGAGTACACGAGCTAACTCATCGGCATGACGCATCGAATCGTTGTAGCCATTGAATACAATATACTCGATAGATAAACGGCGCTGCTTGGAGAAATCGTACTGGCGCAACAAATCAAGAAACTCATTCATCGGGAATGCTTTCTCTACAGGCATAATTTCAAGACGTTCAGAAGGGAAGGGCGAATGAAGAGAGATCGCTACATGAACATCCGTTTCATCAAGCAGACGAAGAAGCCCCTCACGAACCCCAATACTGGAAACAGTAATACGCTTAGGACTCCAGCCGTATCCCCACGGAGAGGTAAGAATAACAAGCGCCTTCTTTACTTCATCAAAGTTATCTAAAGGCTCTCCCATTCCCATAAACACAAGGTTCGTAAGCTTATCAGATTCGGGAATAGATTGAATCTGATTCATGATCTGATTCGCTGTAAGGTTTCCGTTAAATCCCTGCTTACCTGTCATACAGAAAAGACAGTTCATCTTACATCCCACCTGAGACGAAACACACAGAGTGGCGCGGTCTTCTGTCGGAATATATACAGATTCAATAAACTTGGTATCCTCCACACGAAACAGATATTTTACCGTTCCATCAACAGAACGTGCTTCATCAGAAGGAGGAATAGCTCCCACTTCAAAGTTCTGCTTCAGTACTTCACGTGCTTTAAGAGAAAGATTGGTCATTTCGTCCACCGAAGTAACGCGTTTTTTATAAAGCCAGTCCGCTATTTGTTTAGCAGCAAAAGCAGGAAGACCAGCCACACGGGCAACTTCCTTAAGCTCATCGAGCGTTTTCCCTAATAAAGGTTCCATATCTGTTATTTCGTATTATCTATTTTTAATCCTATGAATACAACAAAGTTACTATAAAAACTATTCATCCCTGATGGGATTTTATAAAAAAAACGAGATCTGCTTCGGTTGAAGCAGATCTCGTTTTTATATAATCAAGAACAATTCCTTCTGATTAGAAGAAGTTCACACGGTAATCTTCGATGTCCGCTTTTGAGCGAAGTACGTTGAATGTTTGGTAAACCAGGCGGTAAGCCATTGAACCTTCCAATGTTTTAGCTTCAGCCTGAGCATCGAATGCTTTTTCGCTGTTTACTTTATTGAACACGTTCAATACATACACCCCGTTTGCACCTTTTACTGGAGTAGTCAACTGGTTCGGAGTTGCCATTTGTGCTACTGCACAAAGTACTGGTTCCTGACCGATACCTGTAATACGCTGCGTATTGAAGTTCACCATCAACGCTGTATCTACTTTTGTGTTCATTGCCTGAGCATACGCTTCCAATGAACCTAAATTTTTAGATGAAAGAGCAGAGATCATTGTTTCTGCTTTTTTCTCGTTCAACACTTCATTTTTGATGAAAGGTTTCACCTGAGAAAGTGGAGCATATCCTTTAGGAGTAACATCATCTAAAGCTACAACTACAAAGTTGTTGTCGATTTCGAAGATTTGAGAAATCTGTCCTTCTGATGCCTCACGGAAAGCCCAAGCTACTGCCTGACGAGCATTTCTCAATGTACCCAACGTATAATCGTTACCAGTCATTGAAGTATTAGAAAGGATACTAAATCCTTTTTCTGTTGCATTTTTCTCGAAATCCGAGATCGTCTTGTTATTTGCAATATACGAGTTAATGTCGTTATATAGGTTACTTGTCGTTCTTGAACTTGGAGTCACCTGCATGTCAATCACTGCCAATTTCACTTTCGCAACCGGAGCAGTTCTTTTTGTCACCTGGATCAATTGAATTCCGTAAGGAGATTCAACTTTAGTCACTTTATTCACAGCTGATTCAAATGCTGCTTTTCTGAAGTCTTCACCTACCTGAGCGGCTCCTGCTTCATTTATCCATCCTGCTTCGCCACCGTTCTGAGCTGTAGCGTGAGCTGAATATTGTGCTGCAAGTTGAGCAAAGTTTCCACCTTTTTCAATTACTGAAACAAGGCTATCTGCTAAAGCTTTCGCTTTGTCATCACTTCCTTGAAGAGCGATGAAACGAACGTTTGCTGAATCCGGCGCAGTAGTTTTAGCTACAACTTTCGCCATGGTGTAAATATCGCTTTCCAAAGCCGGAGCTTTCACAGCACCTACAGCCGAAGCGTTTACAAAAGCCTGAAGAGATGGAGAAAGATCACGTACTGACACAAAAGCGTTCAAGTATGGGTGATCTGAGTTATCGTTTACGATGTCTGTTACATCTTCTGATAACACGAACTCATCTTTGATCTCAGCCATTTTCGAAGCAACCTGAGCGAAATCATCCTGACTTGGACGAATTGGCACTGCTAAGTATTTCACGCTGCGAGTTTCGTCTTGTTTGAAACGCTCTTTGTATTTGTCGTAAACTTTCTGGTAATCTTTATCAGTAACTTTTACAGTTGAATCTGCCACTGAAGTGTAAGGCTGCATCGCAAAAGTGAAATCTGCATTTACTTTTGAACCTTCGAAAGCAGCTTTAGCCTCGATATTGTTTGCAATAACTGCTTTAGCAATTAACGCATTGTATTTTTCTTCCAAACGTTGTTGTTTGATTGACTTTTCCCAGAACAACCAGTAGCTTCTCATAGCTTTGATTTGCTCTGCATTTGCACCATACTGAGAAAGATCTGTTGCATTCACAGTTTTCAGGAAGTTCAACATTTGGGATTTATCAAACTCACCTGTTTGTGGATTCTGGAAGAAAGGAATTTGTTTCACCATCGGAGAGATGTTTTTCCCCTGGATCAAATCGAACAATTCTTCAGGGCTAACCTGAATACCTAACTTCGCAAACTCTTCGTTCATGATCTCTTCACGAACTAACCCTTCAAACGCAGCCTGACGGATCTGAACGTTGTATTCATCCGGTAGTGTTTGCTGACCTAACTGAAGTTTGTACACCTCTGTTAATTCGTTCACACGGTTCATGAATTCCTCAGAAGTAAACTTTTTACCGTTCACTACTACTACCTTATCTTTCGATTGTCTGAAAAACGTGCTTCCGTTGGTCAATAGATCCCCAATAACAAAAGCAAACAAAGCGACCCCGATGGCTCCCACCAAAAGACCGGCTTTATTTCTGATTGTTTCTAATGCTGCCATTATTTTTTTAGTTATTAATTATTATTGTCTTGGTTTTTAGTCTCTGATAAAGAGATGGTTTGCATGCGCAAAGACACAACTTCACCAAATAGAGAGCACGAAGATACAAAAAATGAAAAAACACTGAAATTTTATTGCTAAAAATTACATATTAAATTAGCTATGTATCAACACAAAGAACTTAAAACACATATATAAAGCAGTGCATTCCAAAGGGCATAAACAGATCCATATCGCACTTATGCCTTATATAAGCGTTAACAACAGACAACTCAAGCCTACAACAATACATACGAAATGTTATTTTTTTAAAAATACAATTCCTATCAAAATCACCTGTTTATGACTTAAAACATATTACTCAAGGGGTATCACATGTTACAAGTATTAAAAAGCGAAATGTTACAATCTTATTACATTTTACAATCAGACTTTTTTTTAAAATAAACACGTCCTATCTTTGCAAAAGGAAAATGAGGAGAACAACTCTCAATACAGAATTACAGAATCAAAAAAACATCAACAAAAAACAAATGAAGCCAAAACTAAGGTTAACTTTTTTTGACTTTTTGCGCCATCTTACGATAGAAAAATCGCAATTCAGGTCTACTCCTGCCTTTGCCGGTTTGCTGTCTGCAGTTGTCGCCTTTGTCTTTCTACACATTCGTTGGATGATTCAACACATTATTCTTTTTCCATTACAGACATCCCACACAGAAACAACAGCCCCTGAAGTGGCCCTTTCTGAGGATCAATCCAACTTTTTCACAGCGAGTCCGGCACTACGACTCCGTTTTGATGCAAATTCCGCATTAATTTCCAAACTAAATATCAATCTATTTTATTCACGTATGAAAAGAAAAGCATTTCTTTTATTTGTGCTTAGTCTTATTTCGTTTGCGTCAGCAATGGCAAACGGAAAAGTATCGGGTCAGATTATCGACAAAGAGACCAAAGAGCCAATTATTGGTGCAACGGTCCTTCTGGAAGGAACTAACATCGGAACAGTTTCTGACATGGATGGGTTCTTTAACCTTGACTTCTCACGTTCTTCAGTGAGAGACTTGCTCATCAGCTACGTAGGTTACAATGCTGAGAAGGTATCTTTCACTAACTCTAAAACTGATCTTGGTAAGATTCTTCTTAACCCTGCTTCAGTAGGTATGAAAGAAGTAAATGTAGTTGCGTCTATCGTTCGTAGAGACCGTATGACTCCGATTGCACTTTCTGACATCAAAGTGGATGTGATCGAAAACAAATTAGGAAACCAGGAATTCCCGACGATCATGAAATCAACTCCGTCTGTTTATGTAACGAACGGAAATGGTGGATTCGGTGAGTCACGTATTTCTCTACGTGGATTCTCTTCTGAAAACATCGGTATGTTGATCAATGGTATGCCGGCGAATGACATGGAGAATGGTAAATTCTACTGGTCAAACTGGTCTGGTCTTTCTGATGTAACTCAGCAAATTCAGATCCAACGTGGTTTAGGTGCTTCTAAAATGGGTATCTCTTCTGTAGGTGGAACAATGAACATTGTTACTAAAAGTACAGATGCTAAAGAAGGTGGAAGCCTTTTCACATCAATCGGTAACGATGGTCAGTTGAAATTTGGTTTCAATGTATCTACAGGTCTAATGTCTAACGGATGGGCTGTTACTTTGGCTGCAAGCCGCAATACAGGTGACGGTTATGTGAAAGGTAGTAACTTCGAAGCTTACACTTACTTCGCAAACATTTCTAAAATGTTAGGTCAGGATCACCGTTTGTCTTTTACAGCTTTTGGTGCTCCACAATGGCACAACAAACGTAGTACAATGTACACAATCGATCAGTATCGTTCTCACCAGGATGGTACTCGCATGAATCTTGGTTACGGTATCCTTAACGGAAAAGTAACAGGTGGTGCTTACGGTTACAACGAATACCACAAACCGGTTCTTTCATTGAACCACTTCTGGAATATCGATGAAACTTCATCTTTATCTACTGTAGCATACGCTTCTATCGCTTCAGGGGGTGGCCGTCAATCTTACGGTGCCGGTAAAAACTGGATGGCTATCGACAACAAAACTGGTAAACCTTACCAGGATACAAAACTTACTGCAGCTGGTTTGATCGACTACGAAGCCGTATTCGAAGCGAATAGAACATCTGAAAACGGTTCTCAAGCGATCTTCACAAACTCTGTAAACTCTCACAAATGGTTTGGGGTATTGAGTACATACAACAAAACTTTGTTCGAAAACTTGAGTATCTCGGGAGGTTTTGACGGTCGTTACTACAGAGGTCGTCACACACAAGAAATTACTGACCTTTTAGGAGGTGACTATTTCCTTGATTCAAACCCACTATACGGAACAAGCAAAGAAACTCCATTGAAAAAAGGTGATCTTGTAGGTTTCGACAGTACAGGTGAAGTAATCTGGGCGGGTGTTTTCGGTCAGGCAGAATATACTGCTGACAAATACTCAGCTTTCCTTTCTGCTTCTGTAACAAACCAGACAGACCGTAACCACGTTCCTGGTCTTGCTCCGGTAGATGGCAAACAAGTATCTAAATTCATGAGCTTCCAGCCATACAGTATCAAAGGAGGTTTCAACTACCGTTTCAACAAATACAACAACGCATTTATCAACGGAGGTTGGTTTACACGTGCTCCAATGTTCAACAACGTTTTCAAAAACTACACTATCGAAATCAATGAAGGTGTGAAAAGCGAGAAAGTTGTTACAATTGAAGGAGGTTACGAATTCCGTAACAAAGTTGTTGATGTAACGTTGAATGGTTACTATACTCAATGGAGAGACAAAGGTTTAGTAAAACGTTTCGGTCAGTATACTGCAAACATCCCGGGTGTAAATGCACAACACTGGGGTATCGAACTTGAAGGTAAATACAAACCTCTTCACAACCTTGATTTCACAGCAATGGCTTCATTCGGTGACTGGACATGGATGGACGACGTACAATTTACAATGTTCGACGACAACCAACAACCAATCGGTGAATACAAAGCATACATCAGCGGAGTACACGTAGGAAACTCGGCACAGGCAACTGCTGCTTTAGGAGTTAACTGGTCTCCGTTCAAAAACTTCCGCCTACATGCAGACTGGACTTGGTTCGGTAAAAACTACGCGGATTTCGACCCAACAAACCGTACAAAACCTGAAGATGCTGTAGATTCATGGAGAATGCCTAACTACTCTACTTTAGATGCAGGTATGAGCTACAAATTCAAAATTGCTGGCTTGAATGCTTCTATCTTCGGTAATGTTTACAACCTATTGAACACAACTTATATCGCAGATGCTCGCGATGGTGAGAAACACAATGCTGAAACAGCATTAGTTTACTATGGCTTAGGAACTACCTGGTCAACTGGTATTAAAGTAAACTTCTAATCTCAACCTATTAAACTTATATTGGAATCTCTTTCTTTCGGGAAAGAGATTCCTAATCTTAAACCATTACACAATTTATCTTCGAAATGAAAAATTTCAAATATTCAATGATCGCTCTGGCAGCCCTTTCTCTTACTGCCTGCGACCCGATGCAAGACCTTTACGAGGATCTTGATGCGAACAAACTTCCACTGAACAACACGGTAGCATTCACCCTTTCAACAGCAGACTACAAAGAGATGAGCAGCAAAGCTCTGGCTCTGGCTTCTACAAAAGAAGATTCTGTAATGGCTGGAAACATTGCTAAACAACAAGCTTTCAACGATACGTTCAAGCCATCTATGCTTGTTCCTAATTTAGTTGCCGGCAAATACTCTTATCTTGGCTTTACTTCCAAAGCTATGGTTACATACAATGTAACTCAGGATGTTTCTAAAAATGTAACGAAGCTTGAAGGTCTTGAGGTTAAACCTCTTGTTCTTGCTGACTATCAAACTGTGATGGGAGAAAACTCTGATGTTAACTTCTTCACTCCTCTTTATCCTGCAGAACAAAATATTTCAACAGTTCTTTCAAACAAATTCGCAGAAATCACTAAAGATACAGTGATGCATATTCAATATGCATTCTCAACTTCGGAACCGGTTAAAGAAGAAACAACAGTTATCTTGTGTAACAAAGACTTCGAAGATGGTACGGACAAGTCTGATGTTATCCCTGGATGGGAAAACATTGCTGTAGCAGGAACAAAAAAATGGAACAACCGTACTTACTCAGGGAATATGTATGGGGATATCAGTGCATATGGAACAACTGGTGCAGTTGAAACATGGTTGGTATCTTCTGCTATTGCGATTGAAAACGGAACTGCTCCTAAACTTGGATTCGATGTGAAAATCCGTTTCTTCAAACACGCAGGTTTGAAAGTAATGATTTCTACAGACTACACAAACGATGTAAAAACTGCAACATGGGATGATGTAACTGCGCTTATGAATATCCCTCAGCACGATCAGGATCCTTTCGTTGCTTGTTCTCCGGTAAGCCTTGCAAACTATGCAGGTAAAAATATCCATGTTGCTTTCGTTTACGAAGGTGATGGTGCGAATGACAAAACAACTACTTATCAGATCGACAACATCCAAATCACAGAAAGAACAGTTGATTTCATCAACCCGATCACTGTGAAAGATGCTTTGGTAGAGAGATACAATGGTAAATGGTCATTCTACAAATACGGTTACGCTGTTTCTGCTGACGAGTACGCAGCAATGGGTGCTAACGGTTCTTTCAAAGATCAAACGACTGCGAACACTCTTCTTCCAATCCTGATGGGTAAAGTTTATCCATACGCGAAAGAAGGTGATATCCGTACAATCGTTTACAAAGTAGGTAGCACAACTAAAGTAGACGAATTTATGTTCTCAAACGGCACATTCGTAATGAACAACTGGATTGAGGTAAAAACTGAACAGTACGTTCGTAACGAGACTGAGTGGATCTTCGACCCTTCTGTATCTTTCGACGTTTCTAACGAAGACTACAGAATAATCGTAGCATGGGTGAAAGAGAACAAAACTCCTTACATGGACCCTAAATACGATAACTCAGAGTATTATTTCGGTGCAAGTTACAACTACAACAACTTCAATCATACTCCAGCAAAACTTATTGCATCAGATAATCTGGGAGATAAAGAGTTTGAAGGGAAAGATATCAATGTTGTAATGAAAGAGCGTATGATCAAATGTTTTGCTGAAGTTCTTCTTCCTGTAAAATATGCTGATGCTGCTCTTCTGAATGGTATCGACACTTACTACACGGCTAAATACATCGTTTACGATGGTGCTAACTCAGCCATGTCTATGAAGTTCAAACTTATCGGTAAAGGTCAGTTCGAATACGTAGCAGAGTAAGAATATCTGATCACTTCTTACTTTTGAACGAAAGTTCAAAGTTCATATAACAAAAGCGTGTAGTGCTCCGGCATTACACGCTTTTTTCTTATTATCAAATTGTTAAAACTCCGCATCGTCATAATATTGACATAATAAAAAGAACATTCGTAAAAAATAACACATATCTTTGCGGCCTGAAATAACCTTAAACTCAGGTAAATTAACCTTGACTCAATATAGAATTGTCTTTATACAAATCTAAATATCAAATTTATGTTGCTATGAAAAGAAAAACTTTTCTGCTTTTCCTCTTATGCCTTAGTTCGTATATGACACTAATGGCGAAGGATATTGTATCTGGTCAGGTTTTTGACAAGGATACCAAAGATCCTATAGTTGGTGCAACCGTAATTATTGACGGTACAAGTATTGGTACGGTAACCGATCTGGACGGAAATTTCCAGCTTAACTTTGCCAAAACTTCAGAACGAAAACTTATTATCTCCTTCATGGGATATGTAGCGAAATCTCTTCAATTCTCAAACTCTAAAACGGAACTTGGGCAAATCATGCTCGAACCTGCTACCATTGGTATGAAAGAGGTCAACGTGACTGCTTCCATTGTGAAACGCGACCGTATGACCCCGATTGCTATTTCCGATGTGAAGGTAGATGTGATCGAAAATAAACTGGGAAATCAGGAATTTCCTGAAATCATGAAATCTACTCCTTCTATTTATGCCACCAAAGGTAACGGAGGGTTCGGTGAATCGCGTATCTCACTTCGCGGATTCGGCTCGGAGAATATCGGGATGCTGATTAATGGTATGCCTGCAAATGACATGGAGAATGGTAAATTCTACTGGTCAAACTGGTCGGGGCTTTCTGACGTGACTCAGCAAATCCAGATCCAGCGTGGGTTGGGGGCTTCTAAAATGGGGCTTTCATCCGTGGGAGGTACTATGAACATCATCACGAAAAGTACAGATGCGAAAGAAGGGGGAAGCCTCTACACTTCTATTGGTAACGATGGTCAGCTGAAATATGGATTCAACGTATCTACAGGGTTGATGTCAAACGGTTGGGCTGTTACACTTGCCGGTAGCCGCAATACCGGTGACGGGTATGTTTTAGGAAGTGATTTCGAAGCGTACACATACTTCGCTAACATCTCTAAAATGATCGGTCAGGATCATCGTATTTCCTTCACTGCATTTGGTGCTCCTCAATGGCACAACAAACGTAGTACGCCATACACGATACAGCAATACCGCGACAATCAGGATTACCGCCGGATGAATCTCGGATATGGTATCCTGAACGGTGAAATTACCGGTGGAGCTTACGGATACAATGAGTATCACAAACCTGTTCTCTCTCTTAACCACTTCTGGAACATCGACGAAACATCTTCTTTGTCTACCGTAGCCTATGCTTCGATTGCATCGGGTGGTGGTCGTCAAACCTACGGAAATAACAAAAACTGGCTTGCTATCAATAATAACACCGGACTTCCTTATCCTGAAACCAAACTTACACCGGGCGGTCTTCTTGATTTCGATGCTGTAATGGCTGAGAATAAGGCTTCGCTGAATGGGTCTCAGGTTGTATTTACAAATGCGGTAAACTCTCACAACTGGTTTGGTTTGTTGAGTACTTACACAAAAACACTCTACGAGAAACTGAACCTTACGGGAGGTTTTGACGGACGTTACTACCGTGGTCGCCACACTCAGGAGATTACCAACTTATTGGGGGGTGACTACTTCTTAGATCCGACTCCGGTGTATGGAAACACTACAACTAACCCTCTGTACAAAGGCGATATCGTCGGCTTTGACAATACGGGAGAAGTCGTTTGGGCTGGTTTGTTCGGACAAGCTGAATATTCTACCGATGACTACTCTGCTTTCCTATCTGCTTCAATCTCTAACATTTCTGACCGCAACCACGTACCAGGGCTTGCTCCGCTTGACGGCAAGCAAGTTTCAGACTTCGTGAACTTCCAGCCTTACAGCTTCAAGGGCGGATTCAACTATCGCTTCAGTCAATCACACAACGCATTTATAAATGCCGGATGGTTTACACGTGCACCAAGTTTCCGCAACGTGTTTAAAAACTATACGATTGAAGTGAACAGTGGGGTTAAGAGCGAAAAAGTAGGTACAATCGAAGGGGGATATGAATTCCGCAATAAGTCAATCAACCTGACAGTAAACGGGTACTATACCCAATGGAGAGATAAAGGTCTGGTAAGAAGTTTCGGACAGTACACTGCAAATATCCCGGGGATCAATGCTCAGCACTGGGGTGTCGAAGTCGAAGGTAAATACAAACCTCTTTATAATCTTGACATCACTGCTATGTTCTCTTTCGGCGACTGGACATGGATGGATGATGTAGCATTCACTCTTTTCGATGAGAACCAGAATCCTGTAGGTGAATACAACGCTTTCATCAAAGGGGTGCACGTAGGTAACTCTGCTCAGACAACAGGTGCTTTAGGTGTAAACTGGATGCCTTTCAAAAATTTCCGTGTAACGGCTGACTTTAACTGGTTTGGCAAAAACTATGCAGACTTTGACCCAACCAACCGTACTAAACCTGAAGATGGTGTGGATTCGTGGAAAATGCCAAACTTCGCTACTCTTGACCTCGGTATGAGCTACAGCTTTAAAATTGCTGGTCTGGATGCCCGCGTATTCGGAAATGCATACAATATTACCAATACAGAATATATTGCCGATGCAACAGACGGAGCTAATCACAATGCTGCTACAGCAAGAGTATATTTCGGATTCGGACCAACCTGGGCAACCGGTATTAAAGTGAACTTCTAATTCTAAAGACGACATAAAATGAAAAACTTCAATCAATATATAGCAGCTCTTTCTCTTCTGGCGATGGTTTCCTGCGATCCGATGAAAGATGTATTCGATGAGCTGGATAAGAATAAGATGCCGATTAACAGTACCATCGAGTACACACTTAAAACGGCAGATTACGAAAGTATCAGCAAAGAAGCTCTGGCCTCAGCTAAAACAGCTCAGGACTCAGCCTTGGCACTAAGCATCAAAAGCCAGCAGGCATTCAATGATCGCTTTATGCCAGCGGACTTCGTTCCGGCGTTGATTACTAAACTCTACCCGCATCTTGGTTTTACCTCGAAAGCGATGGTAACCTATAATGCCACCGAGAAGATCTCTCAGAATGTGCTAAAGCTACAGAACCTGCCGACTCATGTATTAGCACTGGCGGACTATCAGGGGGTATCAGGAGCTACTTCTGACATGAATTTCCTGACTCCTTTACAACCTGCTGATGCAACCCTTCCTAAAATCATGGAAACGAAATTTGCATCCATTACCAAAGATTCCGTGGTACATATACAGTACAACTACATTACGTCTGATCCGGTGAAAGAAGTAACAAATGTTACCTTGTTGAATAAGGACTTCGAAGATGGAGTAGATAAGTCTGATGTGATTTCCGGTTGGGAGAATATCGCTGAAACTGGCACAAAAAAATGGCTCAATCGGGTGTATTCAGGAAACTTCTACGGAGAAATGAGTGCTTACGCTACCACTGCTCCTCAGAAAACATGGCTGATCTCTCCGGACGTTGTTATTGCTGCCGGTACAGCTCCAAAACTTGGGTTTGACGTGAAAGTTAGATTCTTCACTCATGCTGGTCTCAAGGTGAAGATCTCTGCAGACTACAGCAATAATCCAGCAACAGCTACCTGGGATGACGTTACGGCTTCCATGGGAATCCCCGAAGCAAATCAGGATCCATTTATTGCCTCTACTCCGCTGAGCCTTGCTCAATATGCTGGTAAGACGATCAACGTGGCTTTTGTGTATGAGGGTGACGGTGCGACAGGCAAAACAACAACATACCAGATAGACAACCTCGTGATCAGCGAAACGAAAACGGCTTATATCAATCCTGTGATCGTCAAAGATGTACTGATGGAACGCTATAGCGGTAAATGGAGCATCTACAAGTACGGTACTGCTGTATCTCCATCGGATTACGCTTCCATGGGGGCTACATCTTCCTTTAGAGATCAGGCGACAGCCAATACTCTTCTGCCTGCATTTATGAAGCAGTCCTATCCATATGCGAAAGAGAGCGATATCCGCACGGTTGTTTATAAAGTAGGAACTAATCCTGTTGCAAGCGAATACATGTTTACAAACGGGGCATTTGTACTGAATGACTTCATCGGAACTAAAACAGAGCAATATGTTCGCAATGAGAGCATGTGGATCTTTGACCCATCTGTTACTTTTGATGTATCAAATGCGGACTACATCACCATCGTTAACTGGGTGAAAGCAAACAAAACGCCATACATGGATCCGAAGTACGATAACTCGGAGTACTACTTTGGCGGTAGCTACAAATACAACAATTTCAACCACACTCCGGCTAAACTAACCACTTCGGATGATTTGGGCGATAAAGAGTTTGTAGGCAAAGATATGGCTACAGTGATGAAAACACGCATGATCCAATGTTTCAGCGAAGTATTACTTCCGGTAAAATATCCGGAGGCTACACCAATGAATGGTCTGGATACTTATTTTACAGCCAGATACATTGTGTATGACGGTGCAAACACAACCTTTACGATGAAGTTCAAACTCGTTGCTAAAGGTAAATTCGAATACGTAGAAGGTCCGGTGAAACAATAAACCGACCTCCCGTCTACCTCACAAAAGAGGGAATAAAGACTTGACTCTTTATTCCCTCTTTTTCGTTATATACTTTTATACGTAAGGACTCCAGAATAAGATGCAATAGATCTATGTACTCCGTATTTTGCGCTTTATGGTCATCCCCAAAGTTTAGAAAGCGTCAAATATTGCGATAACCTGAATATTTTTTGAAAAAAAAATAACGGACGGTGTAATAAAAAGAGTTCTTTTGCGACTAATAGGTCAGATAATTGAAATTATCAACCGGTTTAGATTTAAAACATGAGCCGGATTAATAATCAACAGATGCTTGCGCAAGCTCTTAGTGTACAATATTTTATTTAATGCGATAAATGGATACTCAACATGAAAAATTTGTTTCGCTGATAGAAAAGCATAAAAGGCTTATTTACAAAGTCTGCTATGT
>JBOFXU010000249.1:0-1571 GCA_051654305.1 Bacteroidales bacterium
GTGGAAATTGAAATCTATCCAGTCAGTAGTATCGAAGAGTCGCTTTCAGGTTTGGAGGGTAATACATATGATATTGTTGCACGTCTCATTCCCGTGACGGTACAACTAAAGGAACAGTTTAATGCCAGTAAACCGTTTCTCACATCCAAGCATGTGCTGGTTCAAAGAAAACCTAAATCTGAGAATGATTCAGCTTTGATCCGCAATCAGTTGCTTCTGGCAAAAAAAGAGCTATATATACCAAAGAACTCTTCTGTAAAGACACGTTTGACGAATCTGATCCGGGAGATCGGAGATACAATCTATGTGATTGAAGATCCTTTGTATCAGGAAGAACAGTTGGTGCAGATGGTCGCTACGAGAGTGATTGATTATGCCGTAGTTGATGAACACATTGCACGAAGAATAATTTCAAATTATCCGGTGATAGATATTGATACGGATATAAGTTTTGCACAGTTAAACTCGTGGATTACACGAAAGAATTCCCCGGTACTGAGAGATTCAATTGACAGTTTTATCGATCAGTTTAAGAATAGTAATAAGTTTAAAGAGTTGAAAGAGCGTTATTTACAATAAATTATTGTGCGCTCAGAATGGAGTGAAGATATGAATTATCCTTTAAATATAGAACAAAAGATAGGGTTTGACAAGATACGTCAACTACTTAAAAATAAATGTATAAGCTCATTAGGGGAAGAACAAGTTTCCCTGATGAGCTTTTCTTCCAACTACGAAGAAGTAAAACGTCAACTGGAAGAAACCGCTGAGATGATTCGCATTCTTAGCGAAGAAGAGGAGTTCCCGGCAAACTATTTCTTTGATGTTCGTCCCGCTTTGGGTCGCATCCGGGTGGAGGGAACTTATCTTGATCAGTCGGAGCTTTTTGACCTGAGAAGATCTCTGGAAACGATCAATGCACTCGTACGTTTTTTCCGGAAAGAAGAAGAGGCAGATATAAAATATCCCCGTCTTACGGAAAAAGCCGGCGATGTTGAAGTATTTCCATCTCTGTTGACAGCCATCGATCGTATTCTCGATAAATTCGGATACATCAAAGACAATGCTTCGGCAGATTTGTCGCGCATTCGACGCGAACTTACGCAAACAGCCAATTCGGTCAGCCGTACGCTTAATGCCATTCTTCGATCGGCTCAGTCGGAAGGAATTGTAGATAAAGACCTGGCGCCTACTATGCGTGACGGCCGTCTGGTGATTCCAGTTGCACCTGCGTTTAAGCGTAAAATTAAGGGTATTGTGCACGATGAGTCAGCTAGTGGGAAAACGGTGTTTATTGAGCCTGCTCAGGTGGTTGAAGCAAACAACCGCATCAGAGAGTTGGAAAATGAAGAACGTCGCGAGATTTTGCGTATCCTTACGGATTTTGCAAATGAACTTCGTCCCTATGCCTCTTCTATCATTCAGAGTTATGACTTTTTGTCGCTGATTGACTTTACCCGTGCAAAAGCGTCGTTTGCTATTGAGACCGATGCTATTGCTCCGATTTTTGAAAATTATTGCCAGGTGGACTGGTATGGCGCAAAACATCCGCTCTTGCTGTTGTCTTTGAG
>JBOFXU010000250.1:0-6314 GCA_051654305.1 Bacteroidales bacterium
AACGGTCCGAAATGTGGTGCTTCTGCTCCCGACCATATGCACTTTCAGGCAGGGAACAAAGGTTTTATGCCTGTCGAAAGAGATTTTGATGCCCTGATGGATCACTGCGAAGTTGTGTTGCAGGAGAGAGATGAGGTGAAGATCTCGACGTTTACGGGGTTGAAAGCCCGTACGTTTGTTTTCCGTTCGACTTCGCGCGAGGCGGTGGAGCGACAGTTTATTCAGTTCTACGACCAGTTCTCGGGCATGATGCCGGAAGAGGCAGAGCCGATGATGAATATTCTGGCGATGAAAAAGGGAAAAGAGTTTGTGCTCATCGTTTTTCCACGCCGATTGCACCGTCCGGCACAGTATTTTGCTGAGGGAGAGGATAATCTGCTGATTAGTCCGGCTTCTGTAGATTTAGGTGGAGTATTTATCACTCCGCAGGAAAAAGATTTCAAAAAGATAAAGCTGACAGATATTGCGGATATGATCGGGCAGATCACGATTCGTACGGAGATGTTCGAGGCTTTATGCAAAGGATTATAACTGAAAAACAAGGGGGCTCTCCGGAGCTCCCGATTTTAATACAATAGCTCCATGACAGAACCAAAACTACAGGTGGGAATCTTGTTTCAGCCCACGATCCGATTTCATCTCGAAACGCTTTATTCCTTCCAGGGGACTCCCGTTCAGGGGGAGTATGAGGTGAGATATAAAGATGGAAAAATCTTATTTAATGATCAGCTTTACGAGGAGATTGTTTTCGAATCGGAGGAGCCGGATGCTTCGTTTGAGCTACATGATGTAGTGATCGGTATTGGGTTTCACTGGGAGCGCAAAGAGGATCAGCGATTTCGTGGAAACCTGAAACTGATTGTCGAAGAGAACAAAATAACGGCAATCAACTGTCTGTATGTGGAGGAGTATCTGAAAAGTGTGATCTCTTCGGAGATGAGTGCGACGAGTTCGAAGGAACTCCTGAAGGCGCATGCCGTGATTTCGCGAAGCTGGCTTTTGTACCAGACCTATAAGCGTACGCAGATCGAATCGTCAAGTCAGACGTATGTGTCGGATACGCGATCGGGAAATGAATGGATAAAATGGTGGGACCGCGAGGATCATGCGAATTTTGATGTTTGTGCCGACGATCACTGTCAGCGCTATCAGGGGATTACCCGTGCTTCGCAATCACTGATGATGGTGGAGGAAGCCGTGGAAGAGACTCGTGGAGAGCTTCTGATGTATGAAGATGTGATTTGTGATGCCCGTTTCTCGAAGTGTTGCGGGGGCGTCGTAGAGGAGTTTCAGCATTGCTGGGAACCGGTTGAGTTTCCTTACCTGAAGACCCTGTATGACGGCGATCCGAAAGACCTGAAAGTATTTCCGGATCTGACACAAGAGGGCGAAGCGGAGAAATGGATAAGAACTGCACCGCCGGCATATTGCCATACGAAGGATAAAACAATCCTGAACCAGGTATTGAATAATTACGATCAGGAAACGACTGACTTTTACCGTTGGACGGTAAGCTATACGCGTAGCGAAATTTCAGCATTGTTTCAGAAAAGAACAGGGCTGGATGTCGGTGAGATCGTAGCGTTGCGTCCGCTTGAACGTGGAAAATCGGGACGTATCACGAAACTGGAGGTTCAGGGGACCAGGGAGACCTGGATCATCGGAAAAGAGTTGCTTATCCGCCGCGCATTGTCGGAGTCGCATTTGTATAGCTCGGCATTTGTTGTGGATACAACCGACGATGGATTTGTGCTGACGGGAGCAGGTTGGGGACACGGAGCAGGACTTTGTCAGATCGGTGCGGCTGTAATGGCCGAGCAGGGATTTGAATATAAAGCTATTCTTGCCCACTACTTTCCGGGGAGTGAATTGAAAAGAGAATATTAAAAAAACAGGAACATACACCATGAAGGAATTTAAAAAAGCAGAGAAAACGGGACAACAAGGAGCGAAGGGGTCCGGGCGTAAAGCCTGGATGTGGATTCCAACGCTCTATTTTGCCCAGGGATTACCTTACGTTGCTGTGATGACGATTGCAGTGATTATGTATAAACGACTGGGTTTATCGAACACAGATATAGCACTTTATACCAGCTGGCTCTACTTGCCCTGGGTGATTAAGCCCTTGTGGAGTCCGTTTGTGGATTTAGTGAAAACAAAAAGGTGGTGGATTGTGACTATGCAATCGTTAGTAGCCGTCGGATTTGCGGGGATTGCCTTTTTTATTCCCACAGATTTCTATTTACAGGCATCGCTTGCCTTTTTCTGGCTGCTTGCCTTCGCCTCTGCCACGCATGATATTGCCGCGGATGGTTTTTATATGCTGGCATTAGACTCCGGAGAGCAGTCGTTTTTTGTGGGGATCCGCAATACCTGTTACCGTTTTGCAACGATCTTCGGACAGGGGATTCTTGTGTGGCTGGCAGGAGCTTTGGAGAAGGGAGTGATTTTTCCTTCGACAGCGAATAATATCCCGCTTGCCTGGTCGCTGACGTTTATGGTACTTGCCGGACTGTTTATGGCTTTTACGCTTTACCATAAGTTTATGTTGCCACGTCCGGCTGAGGACTATTCTCATGTTGAGGTGAGTGTGGGCCGACTGATCAGTGATTTCTGGAAAACGTTTGTATCGTATTTTCAGAAGAAGGATCTGGGACTGATTTTCTTCTTTTTGCTGACGTATCGTCTGGGAGAAGCTCAGTTGAGTAAGCTGGCATCACCGTTTTTGCTGGATAAGATGGAAGACGGAGGAATGGCACTGGATACGTCGGAAGTAGGGATTGCATATGGTACTTTCGGTGTGGCGGCACTTCTGTTAGGAGGAATCGTAGGAGGTTTTCTGGTGTCCAGAGACGGATATAAACGATGGATTATGCCTATGGCGTTAGCGATTAATATTCCGGATTTACTGTATGTGTATATGGCAGCTGTACAACCGGAGAATTACAGTGTGGTAATCAGCTGTGTGGTAGCCGAGCAGTTTGGCTACGGATTTGGATTTACGGCATATATGTTGTACCTGATCTATATTGCTTCGGGAGAACATAAGACAGCTCACTACGCGATCGGTACAGGATTTATGGCGCTGGGAATGATGCTTCCGGGAATGATTGCAGGAAAACTGCAGGAGATGATGGGATATACGAACTTCTTCTGGTGGGTTTGTCTGTGTACGTTGCCGGGAATCTATGCAGCGTGGTTGGTTATGAAAAAAATGGATCCGAATTTTGGTAAAAAATAAATCAGAGATACAAATAGCTATGAGAAGATATTCATTGACATTGTTAGCGCTTCTACTGCTTATTCCTGCTTTTGCAGCACATATAAAAACAGGAATAGAGGTATTGCGCGATGAGAAGTTTAAAGTACTGGAAGGCAAAAGGGTAGGATTGATTACGAATCCGACCGGAGTGGATAGTCAGATGAAGAGTACAGTCGATATACTAAACGAGGCTCCGAATGTGAAGTTAGTCGCTCTTTTTGGTCCGGAACACGGGGTGCGTGGCGATGTTCATGCAGGAGATAAGGTAGATAATGCGCGCGACGAGAAGACTGGTTTACCAGTGTACTCATTGTACGGCAAAACACGTAAACCGACGGATGAGATGTTGAAAGACATTGATGTGCTGGTGTACGATATTCAGGATATTGGTTGTCGTTCGTTTACCTACATCAGTACGTTGGGGCTGGCTATGGAAGCGGCTGCAAAAAACGGAAAAGAGGTGATTGTTCTGGACAGACCTAATCCGCTCGGAGGATTCAAAGTGGAGGGAAATCTGGTGGAAGATGGTTTTGTGTCGTTTGTTAGCCAGTTTAAAATTCCGTATATCTACGGATTGACTTGCGGTGAGCTTGCCTGCATGCTTAACGGAGAGAAGATGCTCCAGGGGCAGTGTAAGCTGACTGTTGTTCCGATGCATGGATGGAAAAGATCGATGAACTACGAAGAGACTGGGCTACAGTGGATTCCGGCATCGCCGCATATTCCTCACCCGCATTCGGCATTCTTCTATCCGATCTCAGGTATGGTGGGTGAATTAGGAGTAATCTCGATCGGGGTAGGATATACGATTCCTTTCCAGATGTTTGCGACAGATTCAGTGCCGGCAGATCAGCTGGCAGATCAGTTGAACAACCTGAATATTCCAGGGATTCACTTCAGACCGATTCACCTGAAACCTTTCTACTCGGTAGGAAAAGGGGAGAAATATCAGGGCGTACAGGTGCATATCATGGACTACGAGAAAGCTCCGCTTTCGGATATTCAGTTCTATGTGATGCAGGAGATGTATAAAATAAATCCGAAACTTGATTTCTTCAAACGCTGCGAGCCGAGCCGCAACAATATGTGGGACAAAGTGGCGGGAACGGACTATATCCGTAAAACATTCGGAAAGAGATACCAGTATTCGGATATTCAGGCGTACTGGAATAAAGATAATGACTCTTTTAAAGCAAAATCAACGAAATACTGGCTCTATAAGTAGAGCCGGTATTCTGATCGAAACAATCTAACTAATACCAAATGTGTATGAAACAACAACCAAAACGACTATTATCGCTGGATGTGTTGCGGGGTATAACTATCGCGGGCATGATTCTGGTGAATAATCCGGGGACGTGGTCGAGTATGTATGCCCCCCTGGGGCACGCCTTCTGGGACGGTTTGACTCCGACGGATCTGGTATTTCCTTTTTTTATGTTTATCATGGGAGTATCGACTTTTCTGTCGCTCTCAAAATTTAATTTCCAGTGTTCGGGCGAATTTTTGCGTAAGCTGTTCAAACGAAGTGCCCTCATTTTTCTGATTGGTATGGCAATCGGGTGGTTTTCGATTGTGTGTTATTCTACTTTTAATATCGGGGACACCACGCAGAGTATGTGGCAACGGTTTGCAGCGAATGCGCTTCCTTTTGACCGGATACGGATTTTGGGCGTAATGCAACGATTAGGTCTTTCGTACTTCTTTGCTTCGTTGCTGATTGTAACGGTACCGTTGAAGCATATGGTGAAGGTGATTGTGACGATCCTGGCATCGTATTTTCTGATTCTCTTCTTCGGGAACGGATTTGTGCTTGCCGAGGATAATATCATAGCAGTAGTAGACAGAGCCGTATTGGGCGTAGATCATATGTACAAAGAGTATTTGCCGGATGGAACACGTATGGCATTTGACCCGGAAGGTTTATTGAGTACAATTCCGTGTGTGGCACATGTGCTGATCGGGTTTATGTTTGGTAAACTGCTGAAAGAAACTCCGGATATACATGCGAAGGTAGAGAAGCTGTTGTTGTGGGGAACAGTGATAGCTTTTGGGGGAATGCTCCTCTCTTACGGATGTCCGGTGAATAAGAAGATCTGGAGTCCGACTTATGTGATGGTTACCTGCGGTTTCGCAGCACAGCTATTAGGGGTGCTCATCTGGATCATCGATATTAAAGGCAAAAACAGGTGGTCTGTATTCTTCGAAACTTTTGGCATCAATCCGTTATTCATGTATGTAATGGGAGGGGTTTTGTCGATTTTATTCGGAAGTATACGGTTTACGACAGCCGGGGGCATCGTAAGTATCAAGGGGTATATTTTTCAGACATTTCAGTCTTTCTCCCCGGATATCTATTTTGCGTCTTTGCTTTTTGCTTTGTTCTTTGTGTCGGTTAACTGGCTGATAGGCTCGTATTTGTACAGACACAAGATATATATCAAACTATAGCACCGAGCGTGTCATTCGGGAGAATTTATCGGGATATGGGGTTGCAGGTTTGTAATCCGACATAATTGTAAATGAGAAAACAGATCTAAATATGATTTTGATTGCAGATAGTGGCTCGACAAAAACATCATGGGCCCTTGTAGATCAGGGAGGAATGGTTTTTGAATACTCCACATTGGGGATTAATCCATTCTTTCAGACCAGTGAAGAAATTCACGAGGATATAAATAAAAATCTTTATCCGAAAATAAAGCAGATTACTGTAGATGAGATTTTCTTCTATGGTGCAGGATGTGCTTTACCGGAGAAGAAAGAGATTGTAGCAAGCGTATTGCGGGAATTTTATCCGAATGCGGTAGTGTATGTAGAGAGTGATTTGCTGGGAGCCGCACGCTCTTTGTGTAAGAATACTCCGGGGATTGCCTGTATTCTTGGTACGGGATCGAACTCTTGTTTTTATAACGGAGAATCGATTGTGAAGAATGTGTCACCACTGGGGTATATTCTGGGCGACGAAGGAAGTGGGGCAGTTTTAGGAAAACTGTTTGTGGCAGACTGTCTGAAGAATCAGATGCCGGCACGAATAGTGGACCGCTTTTAT
>JBOFXU010000251.1:0-2346 GCA_051654305.1 Bacteroidales bacterium
AAGCATGATTTTAGATTCGGTCTCGACATCAAAAAACTGATTCAGATTCTTGTATGATTCTACCTTCTGCTCAATACTATCCAGTTCATTCGTAATAATGGACAGACGGTCTCCAAGAAATGTAGCTGTGTGATTTGCCACAATATTTTTATCCTCAATCGCCTCTTTGTTGTAGATCTCGATGATCGTATTCAGAATATCCTTTCCCTTTTTCACATCAGGAGTATTCATGGACAGGTTGATCACATTGGCTTTTTTACTCACCATATTGATCTGCACATACTTCAATACATCTTCGGCAACTGCATCGTAACCCGACACAGAAATGTTATAACTGTACGACTCTCCTGCTTTGTAAAGTGACGTAGGTTCAAGCATAAATGCTCCCCATGCCGTTTCTATCCGGCAAGGCAATGAAGCAAATTTTGAATCAACAATTTTCTTCTTCTTGCTTTTACCTACCACCCGAACATCTCCTTCTTTCGATACACTGACTTTAAAATTCAAGCCTACAGATAAGGTATCTACCAGATCGGAAACTACCGGTTTCAGAGCAAATGCAGCATTCTTGTACTTATCTTTTTTCAAAAAGAACAGATACTTCTCCTTATACGATATATCAAGCCCTAATTTTTTCACCGCACGAGCCGCCGTAGTATGCGAAGATATCACATATATTTCATCGTCCACATCAGAACCACCGCCCATTCCGAAAGCGAAATTTTTGAGGGCTGAAGCACCCATAGCACTTTTTGAATCCTCCTCCTTAATGACCACATTGGCTGATACGGAATAAACCGGATCCTTTAATTTGTAATAAGCTACCCCTATACACAAACACAAGAAGAGCGACATAACAATCCACTTCCAGTGTTGCAAATAAATTAAGATGGTCTGACGCAGATCCACTAATTCTTTATTCTCTGTTTTTTTCATCCCCTAATTACGTTTTTCCGATATTCTATTTAACTAATAATGCAATCACCAGCGATGCCACTACCGACACCACACTCACAATGGTCGAAACCATAGAAAGATTGTACTGATCCGTCTGGCTAAATCTTGCATTTTTCTTTCGAGGCACATTTGGTTCTACATAGACCACATCATTCTGTTGCAAATAATAATATGGTGAATTGAAGAGGTCAGAAGAGGTCAGATCAAAACGATGAAACTCCTTGTGACCATTTTTCTCTCTGATCAGTAAGACATTTTTTCTTTCTCCATAGATCGTTAGATCTCCCGCCATACCAACAGCATCAAGAATTGTGACCCGCTCATTTGGAACAACAATTGCTCCCGGACGATTCACCTCCCCCAGCACCGATATCTTAAAGTTCACAAACTGTAGATTAACAATCGGATTTTTCACATACTGCGATACCTTTTCTTTCACCAGCTCCACACACTCCTTCTTAGTTAAGCCCGCTACTTTAAGAGTTCCGATCACCGGAAAATCAATCATCCCCTCAGCAGAAACCAGATAAGACTGAATCGCCACAGAATTCGACATCTCCTTCTCTCCCGGTTTGATATAACTTAGTGCTGGAAGGTTAAAAGGAGCTACTGACAAGGGATCGATCCCAGAAACTGTGATCGTCAGCAAATCATCGGTCTGAATAATTGTCGAATATCCCGTACTGTTCTGCTGCATACTCTGAATGATCCCCACTTTATCAATATCCTGAAAATAGCCAACATCTTTGACTGACTTACACGAATTCAACATCAACACGCCGCAAAGCATACAAAGAGCCAGAGCGTTTCTTCGAGAATTATTTATCATATCATGATATGTTTGTAGTAACTTTTATTTTATTCACAAATAAACAACATTTTAAAAAAAGTTCCAAGAATAATTAACTTTGATTTCACATCAAAGCATAATCCCCCTTACATTTATTGTGTAAAATTCAGATATGAGCGAAGAAATTATTTATATTCCTAATGGAATATCATCTAAAAAAACAGATATACCAGTCAATCGAGTCCACTGCAGAGACTATACAAAAATTGCGGAAAGAAGGAGCTACTGAAATTTTCATTTAAAATAACGCAAAAGTTTAAACGTATAAACGTGCGGATTCATACGTTCAAAAATATATTTTCATTTAAATGAACATTTACGTTGATACGTATGAACAGATGTGTTCATTTAAATGAACTTTTCGGAAGATTTCAGAGGAGTGCGGGATATTAAATTTTTCATGTACAGACTTACTATGTTGTATTCATAATCGAGAGCATACCAACCGAGTTTATCCGTTGATCCGGATCAAGTCAAAAAGTTGTGTGAATGTTAAATGTTTATCCGGACTACGCATAAATTTTGCATAGTCTCTGTAG
>JBOFXU010000252.1:0-2802 GCA_051654305.1 Bacteroidales bacterium
GGAACAGAGATCACAGATGGTGCCATTATTGATAAATGTTTCATCGGGCAGGGGTGTCTGATCGGGAAACAATATTCGGCAGAAAACAGTGTCTTCTTTGCCAATTGCGTAGGAATGCATGGCGAAGCGTGTTCTATCTTCGCAGGGCCATATACCGTGACACATCACAAATCTACGTTGCTCATAGCCGGATATTTCTCTTTTATGAATGCCGGAAGCGGTTCCAATCAGAGTAACCATATGTACAAGCTGGGTCCTCTGCATCAGGGAATTGTTGAGAGGGGATCTAAGACCTCCAGTGACTCCTATCTGCTTTGGCCAGCGCGTATCGGAGCTTTTTCCGTAGTGATGGGGCGTCATTACAAACATGCAGATACCTCAGACCTTCCTTTCTCTTATCTCATCGAAAAGGAGAACAAAACCTACCTTACTCCCGGAGCGAATATCCGGAGTGTCGGTACCATTCGCGATGCAAAGAAATGGCAAAAGCGTGACCGGCGTAAAGGAAAGAACCTGATAGATCAGATCAATTTTAATCTGCTTAGTCCCTACACCATTCAGAAAATGGAGAGTGGACAAAATATACTCGAAACACTTAAGTCATGCGTAGGAGAAACTTCCGATTTCTATTCGTATCAGAGTGCACGTATCAAGGCTCGTTCTCTTGAGAAAGGATTAGTCCTTTACCAGAGTGCTATCGTGAAGTTTCTGGGCAACTCTTTGATTTCGCGCATCGGTACTGATCCGATCTCCTCGAAAGAAGACTTCCTAAATCGTCTTAAACCTAAATATACCATCGGAAGTGGCAATTGGGTCGATATCGCCGGATTGTTAGCTCCCCAATCAGAGATCGAAGCATTGCTTGATTATATGGAGAGTGGCGATGCCTGTTTATCCCGGATTCAAACACTGTTTGAGCAAATGCACCAAAACTACTACGAATATGAATGGGTTTGGGCAGCCGAAATGTTTGAGCGTCGCTATAAGAAGCCAATCACAGAGTGGGAGAGTGAGGAATTGATAAATTTTATTCAGGAATGGATCAAATGTGTAGTAGAACTTGATGAGGAACTCTACATAGATGCCAAAAAGGAATTTACACTAATTCAGCGTACCGGATTTGGAGTTGATGGTGATATGGATGTCAAAGATATTGACTTTAGTGAGGTTCGTGGAGATTTCGAAAAGAATGGTTTTGTAGAAGAGGTGAGAGATCATATACGTAAGAAAAAGGAGTTGGGGGAAAAGACCATCTCGCTGATTCAGTCAATGTAATAAATAACCCCCGGAAAGTTAGTCACATAACTTTCCGGGGGTTATTTATTTATTCATCATCGTGATGCTTGCCGGCAATCCGGTCTACAATCAGAGAGATAGCTCCGTCGCCGGTAACATTACAAGCCGTACCAAAGCTATCCATTGCAATATATAGTGCGATCATCAGAGCTTGCAGCGTTTCATCAAATCCGAGCATACTTTGCAGCACACCCAATGCAGCCATGATTGCTCCCCCCGGAACTCCCGGAGCGGCTACCATTGTGATCCCCAGCATAAAGATAAATCCGGCCATCATTGGCAGGTCAAACGGCATACCGGTCATGATCATAATTGCCATGGCACAGGCTACAATCTTCATAGTGCTTCCCGAAAGATGGATCGTAGCGCAAAGCGGTACGGTAAACACAGCAATATTCTTGCGTACTCCGTTTTTGATGGTTTGCGCCATAGTTACCGGAATTGTGGCAGCACTCGATTGTGTTCCCAGAGCTGTAGCATAAGCCGGTAGCATATTTTTAAGAAGTTTCAGCGGATTCTTCTGATGAACAGCTCCGGCAATTGTGAACTGAAGTATCAGTAGGAATACGTGTAGCACAAAGATGACAGCTATGACTTTAATGAAAGTCCCAACAACTGTACCTACCTGCCCGGTGTATGTCATATCCAGAAAAATCCCGAAAATATATAACGGCAAGAAAGGAATAATCACTTTGTCAATCACCAGCGTGATGATGTCCCGAAAATCTACGAAAATCCGTTTCAGCGAATCTCCCGGAGTAATACTCAGTCCCAGTCCGATAGTGAATGCCAGAATCAGAGAAGTCATCACCCCCATAAGCGGAGGCATCTCAACCACAAAGTACGGTTTCAGCGATTCGGTTGCGGTTTGCAATGCTTGCATCCCGGTTCCACTTTTGATCAGATGCGGGAAGATGGCATCTCCGGCAGCAAATGTAAGAAAGCCCGAGAAAAGCGTTGATCCGTATGCGATTATAGCAGTGAGGGCAAGCAGACGTCCTGCACCCTTGCCTAACTCTCCGATAGCAGGCGTTACCAGTCCCACGATAATAAGCGGAATGGTAAACGATAGAAAATTACCAAAAAGGGAATTGATCGTAATAAAAACACGACCCAGAGGTCCGGGTAAGAAATAACCGAAAAGAATGCCCGAAAGTATGGCTAAAACAACTTTTCCTAATAACGAAATTTTGATTCGACTCATCTAAAATGTTATTTTAAGGATTGAAAATAGAAGTTGCTCTTCCTCTAAAAACAGAAGAGCGTATTCTGTGATAACATACGCAATAATAATGATTTGAGCTCACTTAAACAAGCATCTGACTCTCCTTGCAGGGATAAATAACATATACGCAGGATATATCCCCAAACCTATTCAGACATGCATACGAACCTTAATAAAACAATGCATGGTTTGTTACTGTAAAAAGTATTATTTTTTTGCTGTAAAATACATATTTTTTTATTACGTTTGAGGAAAGTTAATATAATCTCTATGAAAATACT
>JBOFXU010000253.1:0-3269 GCA_051654305.1 Bacteroidales bacterium
CTGATCAATTACCTCTTGAAACGGTAGATATAGATACATTCATGCTTCTGGATGATTGCTACATGACTAATTTATCAAAGAATACGTAAAAACGGGTATAACAAGCTGTTTAGAGCAAAAAAAGCCGCTATCGGATTGATAGCGGCTTTTTTTATATTTATTTCTCGCGAACGTAGATATTAATTGGAGTACCAGTATAATTCCAGTTTGCACGTATTTTATTTTCAAGGAAGCGTTTGTATGGATCTTTCACCCACTGAGGTAGGTTACAGAAGAATACGAAACTCGGAACAGCTGTATCTTTCAACTGAGTAACATACTTAATCTTAACAAATTTACCTTTGTGTGCCGGTGGCGGGTAATTATCGATAAGAGGAAGAAAGAATTCATTCAGCTTACTTGTTGAAATCTTTGTTTTTCTGTTTTCATAAACCTGAACAGCAGTTTCAAGTACTTTGAAAATACGCTGTTTAGTCAATGCAGAAGTAAAGATAATCGGGAAATCAACAAACGGTGCGAAACGCTCGCGGATAGCTCCTTCGAATTCGGTGATCGCTTTCTGAGATTTATCCTCTACAAGGTCCCACTTGTTGATACATACAACCAATCCTTTTTTATTCTTCTGAATAAGCTGGAAGATGTTCATATCCTGGCTCTCAATACCACGTGTTGCATCGATCATAAGAATACAGATATCTGAATTCTCGATAGCACGAATAGAACGGATTACTGAGAAGTATTCAAGATCTTCTGTTACTTTCCCTTTCTTACGAATACCAGCAGTATCGACAAGGTAGAAGTCAAAGTTAAACTTGTTATAACGAGAATAGATAGAATCACGTGTTGTTCCTGCAATATCCGTTACGATGTTACGTTCTTCTCCGATGAACGAGTTTATGATCGAAGATTTACCGGCATTTGGTCTACCGACAATCGCAAAACGAGGAATATCGTCCAGCTCAGCTTCTTCAACAACAACATCTTCTTGTTTCGGAAATTTCGAAACCAACAGGTCAAGGAAATCTCCAGTTCCTGATCCGTTAATCGCAGAAAGAGGTATTGGATCACCTAATCCTAACGTATAAAATTCTGCGGCCTGATACTGTAGATCATAGTTATCGGCCTTATTGGCTACAAGCACAACATTTCTTTTGGACTGACGCAAAGTGCGTGCAACCATTTGATCAAGATCTGTCACACCATTCATAACATCTACTATGAAAAGGATCACATCGGCCTCTTCCATAGCAATAGTTACCTGCTTGTTGATCTCTTCTTCAAAAATATCATCTGAGTTTACTACCCATCCACCAGTATCGATAACAGAAAACTCAGTACCACACCATTCAGCTTTACCATAATGACGGTCACGGGTTGTTCCCGCTTGTTCATTCACGATCGCTTGGCGTGATTTTGTTAGACGGTTGAAAAGGGTTGACTTTCCTACATTCGGACGGCCAACAATTGCAACTATATTTCCCATATAATTATTTAGTATAATTTCTTCTAAAGTGAGATTAAAAATCTCCAGTTTGAATTTTTAATTTAGCAGATATGTTTCCACCAATCTTCACAGATTTTTCTCCAATGAAAACATCTTCAAGATTACAGTTTTGTATGCTACCCTGCAGAGTAACACCCTTTGACAATGGATAAGATGTCATCGCCTTATTGAAAGTTAAAAGCAAACTATCAATATCGTCCTCAAACGAATACGTCAGCATAGGCTCCATCATTGCCAATAGTTTTTTGTGCATCAACCACTTTGCACCTTTTACTAACAAATTATTTGTGGCAATATCAAAATTGAAATCGGTAATGATTAGTTGCTTCTTTGCATTATCAAACACCGGAACTCCTGTAAAAATTAATTTACCATCCACCGCTCCTTCTACAGTAGCCTCTACTCGTAGTTTGTTTTGGTTGCCAAAGATACTAATTTCTTTTATAGTAACACTCTTTTTACCTTCAGTAAAAGTCTTACCTATCATCTCTTTACGTGCAAATTCCTCTAACTTAATATAATTAATATCAGCAATCGTAAATATCTGACAGGTTGAAGAAAATGATGATACTTGCTGAACGTCTCGAAACGGGGTTAGTTCTGAGGGAACTATTGGCTTCTCACCAATAGACGACTCTATAACAGACTTTAGACCGACCTGCAACTTCAACGTATTCGCTGATGATATAATTGGTGAGAGGAATATCTCAATAGGTGATATTCTCAACCAGATCTGTCGATCAGCATCTATAAGCATAGGTGTCTGGATCTTATTCCATATATCATGGATATTCTGACGAAGATTAACATTATCCCGTATCGAATTATCTATAGTTTCATTGATTTTATTCCTGCCATAATCAAATGCAATATCTGCAATGGTTGTTACAGGAAATTTTACACCTGCAATACTTACCTGTGGCTCTTCGGTCCAGCGATAACTTTTAATTTGAGTCTTGGTAAGCAGATTCCAGTCTTTAGCAATAGATAAATGCGTTGAAAGGTTAAGATCCAATGAACCTTCGGCTTCATAGTAATCTTCGAGAGTAACTCCGAAGAAGTTCTTTTTGAAGCCTGTTTTCACCCATACCTTTAGGGGTAGTATATACTCAATGGTATTACCCTTTAGGACAAAGCGTATTGGATTGATCTTAGACAAACGCAGCATAAGGTTATCTCCCTCCATATGCTTATCTTCATAGATAACCCCATTGATATTCTTATTTAGGCTATTCTGTAGCTTAATAAGATTAATATCGACATCTACAGCTATTAGAGAAGTATCCGGGCTCAGATGTTGCACAGCATATCTCTGAGGATCTCCCTGAGCACATCCCGTAAACAGGACAAAGAGAAAACTAAGAATCAATACTATTCTTCTCATAGCATATTATCTGCTGTATGTATTACCTTAGTGCTACTTGTCTTGGCTATAACCGAAAGATTTCAGTGCTCTCTCCTTACTTCTCCAATCTTTCTCTACTTTTACGTAAAGTTGTAAAAATACTTTTTTCTGGAAGAAAGCTTCAATATCCTTACGGGCATCTGTACCTACTTTCTTTAATGCACTACCCTGCTTACCGATAATGATTCCTTTCTGAGAATCTCTCTCAACATATATAACAACCATTATATCAATACGGGCATCTGATTCTTTGAATTGCTCTACGCCTACTTCTACGGCATAAGGAATCTCCTTATCATAAATCTGAAGGATTTTCTCACGCACGATCTCAGTCACAAAAAAGCGGGCTGGTTTATCTGT
>JBOFXU010000254.1:0-6749 GCA_051654305.1 Bacteroidales bacterium
CCTATGTGGCACATTCCTATCGAGCTTCGCCGTCGTATGCCAAATCTTCCGATCATTTGCGACCCGAGCCACATCGGAGGTAAACGCGAACTGATCGCTCCGCTGAGCCAGCAGGCGATGGACTTAGGCTTTGAAGGTCTGATGATCGAATCTCACATCTGCCCCGATTGTGCCTGGTCCGACAAAGATCAGCAAATCACGCCCGAAACTCTCTCGCTGATCACCAATCTGTTGGTTGTACGCGACTCAGGATGCTCTACCGAAAATCTGGCAACACTCCGCCATCAGATCGACGAACTCGACAATCAACTGCTCGAGACACTCGCAAAACGTATGCGCATTGCTCGTGAGATCGGGATGTACAAGAAAGAGAATAATATGCCTGTCCTTCAATCCGGACGCTACGACGAGATCATCAACAAACGTTCTGCTCAGGGCGCTGAGATGGATCTGTCAGGCGAATTTGTGAAAGAGATTATGGAAGCCATCCACGAAGAGTCCGTGCGTCAGCAACTCGACGTGATCAATAAAAAATAAGCAATCATGCGGATACTTATCTTAGGAGCCGGCAAAATGGGCTCCTTTTTCACCGACACACTGTGTCTCGAACATGAAGTAGGGCTTTTCGATCCGGACAAAAACAAACTCAGATACGTCTTCAATACCATCCGTATGAACGACCTCTCCGAGGTAGAAGCCTTCAACCCCGAACTGGTGATCAATTGTGTAACCATCAAATACACCATCGACGCCTTCGAAATGATACTTCCGCATATTTCCGACCGGTGCATTATCTCAGATATTGCATCGGTAAAAACGGGACTACCGGAATTTTATGCCAGACTCAATCGTCCGTTCGTGTCCACTCACCCCATGTTTGGCCCTACCTTTGCCACCCTCAGTGATCTGCGGGCGCATAATGCCATCATTATTGCCGAATCCGATTACATGGGTAAAATGTTTTTCAAAGAGTTGTACCGCAATCTCAAACTGAACATATTCGAGTACACCTTTCAGGAACACGATCAGACCATTGCTTACTCGCTTTCGATTCCCTTTGCCTCTACCCTTGCCTTCGCTTCGGTCATGAAGCACCAGGAAGCTCCGGGAACGACCTTCAAAAAGCACATGGCGATCGCCGAGGGATTGCTCAGCGAAGACGATTACCTTTTGCGTGAAATATTATTTAATCCTTACACTTCCGAACAGCTGCAACACATTCAGGAGCAGCTGAGTCTGCTTCAGACCATTATCCGGGACAAGGACAATGAGGCCATGCAGCAATTCCTCAAAAAGGTCAGAGAGAACATACGCGATACAACGTATACAGAAAACAAAAAAAGATAGTTAATACAACAAAGGCTAAAGCTATCATTCCTGAAAAAATCTTAACCAAATTGCACCGACTGTTTAATTGGGTTATATTTGTTATACAAATAACTAAATTTAAAATTATTCAGGATGAAATTAAAAGTATTATCTTTCTTTGTATTATTATTTTCCGTATTATCACTACAGGCACAATCCGATGACAAACACGAAATGTCAGGGCTTCAGGTGAAAATCGATGCAACGAAGTATAAAAACTCACGTCATATCGAATCTACTGACGTAAAAGGCAAAACATATATCAAAGGGATCGACAGTCGCTACAAAGACAAAGAGGTAGGCCGTATGTTGCAGCCCTATGCTGATTACCCATTCTCTGCGAATGCAATCGGTGGTGATTTCGTTGTTACATGTATCTATCGTGTAGACAAGAAAAATGCAAGTGACGAATGTTACATCTCTTTAGGAGTAGATGAACTTGAACCACAAAAACTGGAAATCAAGGAGAGCATCGGTATTCACCGCATCAACCACACCTTCGATATTAAAATGCTTCGTGGAAAAAATCACATCCTGAAACTTTGGTTACCATCCAAAGGAGTAATGATTGAGCGTTTTGAAATTCGCCGTAAAGTGATCAGCTCTAAAAAATAGGACTGATTTATCGCAAATAAAAAATAGTAAGGAGAGCCGGAAATAAACTTTCGGCTCTCCTTTTCTGTTTATATACCACAGATCGACCTGCAATGATCTTTCAAAAAAGAAATTAATATCAATCCAATTTATTAATTTCTTTACTAAAACAATATTTCTGTTATATTTGGGCAATATTTACACATAAACCATAATACTATGATAAAAAACACTTCAACGGAAACCGTTCGGGAGACCTCATCGCAAGTGCACGAGTATATCCTGACTGTTTCCTGCCCGATTTGCGGGAAGGAAGTCGTTAGTCTGTTCTTTGGCTCCGACAATGATGATGTATTAAACGAAGATTTTTGCGAACACACCGTGTATTTAAACAACTACCATTGCGATGTCTATTCCGATGAAAGCAAACAGCACTACCTCAAAGAGTGGATTGCCTTTAATATGGCCGAAGATGGCGCCGACGACGATGAGCTCGAGGATTTTCTCGATGCCGAACTGAGCTGTGGCGAAGACGGTTTCGCTTACGAAGATTATCTGGGAGAACAAGAGGGTAAAATCCTCGCTGCATTCTTCTCCGACAACGATCCCGATAAAACATTTTACTATGCCGACAGCAAGAAGAATATAGGCAACATGTTCACAGGATGCACCATTGCCTACTCTGCCGTTTTCACTGCCGATTAGTGCGAATAAGCATTTTTTCCTGCTTCCCCTGTTGCAAAAAAAAAAGGATTGAGCCGCCTTTGTGCGGACTCAATCCTTTCGATAATAGGAGATAAATATGAAAAAGGAAATTCTTAATGCATCACCAGTCTCTTCACCTGTTCGATTACCCCGGGAATTGCCCGGCTCACCTCATCCGAGAGATCCATCCCGATAGACTCATAATCCTTCACGCTTACCGTTATCAGATCAATATCCGGAATACACTCCTGAATCATCATCGATTCAATCATATCACGCAATCCAAACTCATGCGCACTCAGCAACACCGGATAATCCGAAGAGTAGCGCGGTTTGATCACCCGGATCGTTCCCCAGGGGGACGTATCGAGCGTAGCATCTATCATCACCACGCGCTTATACTCCTGAAGTGTCCCGATCAGCCACACTCCTCCCGTGCCACCATCGAGCAAATCCACATGATCCGGCAACTCCTCCTGCTCCAGATGCTGAACAGCATGAATGCCTACACCTTCGTCCTTGAGTACCAGATTACCCAATCCAAGAACCAACACTCTATCTTTCATGGGCTTTCTTTTTTTTCTTCTTTCCCTCTTTTATTTCGCGTTCTATCTCTCTGATAATCTCCTCATCCTCCTCAATCCTTCGCGTAGCTACCTCCTCATCCTCATGGGCTTTAGCCAGACGCTCATCAATAAACTTCCAGCCTCCGATAATAGATGAAGCTACACCGTTGCGTTCGATATAGTCGTGGTAAAACACCAGATAAACGTGTGCCACCACAAAGAAGATAAAGAACCACATCACCACATAATGCAGATTTCTCACAATGAAAAACCCACCCATCTGGAGCAACAGTCCCTCAAGGGGTTCTGCCCCCGGATAGTCGCTCGAAGGAGCCCACATGGCCAGCCCCGTCACCGCCTGTACAATCATCAGAATAAATATTCCGAAGTACGTCGTCGCAGCCAGACTGTTGTGCCCAATATCATAAATAGGTTTCGGCGAAAGCAGAAACACATCCACCTTGATCGTATCAATAATCCCCTTCCACTGGCGTTTCGTCAGCGGAATGTAGGTATTCCATTTCGCATACGCATTTCCGGCAAAGAACCAATAGATACGCACCAGAAAGTTAAGGATAAATATAATTCCCAGCGTAAGATGGGCAAAGCGCGTATAGCCAAACCAATAGCCGATTTGCTGTGCCCCCTCCCCCTGTGTGATCGATATCGGAAACGCAATCAAAAATCCGGTGATCACGAGAAAGGTGATGCAAAAAGCATTCACCCAGTGGAAAATCCGGACAGGCAATTCCCACACATACACCTCTCTGAGCGGTAGTTTTTTTGAGATCATAATTTCATCGTTTTAAGTATCCATCAGAACGTATCAAACTGATGTACGTGTTTTCCTTCTTCCGAGTAAAGATGCACCGCACAGGCCATACATGGGTCAAACGAATGGACCGTACGAATGATCTCAAGCGGAGAAGCCGCATCGTGCACAGGAATATCCAGCAGCGAAGCCTCGAAAGGAGAGCGCTGCCCTTTTGCATCGCGTGGCGAAGCATTCCATGTGGTCGGAACCACCATCTGGTAGCGACTCACCTTTTTATTCTCTATGCTCACATAATGGGCCACTGCTCCACGAGGCGCCTCGCTCACAGAGTACCCCGCCGATTTCGGCTGCCACGTTGATGGTTCCCAGAATATATTGTTCACCATACGGAAATCGCCTCCTTTGATATTCTCCACCAGTTGATTGTAGAAATCAGTCATCCATTCCGAGATAATTTCCGCTTCCATTGCCCGGGCAAGCGTTCTTCCCACCACCGAAAACAGCGCATCCGTGGTCAGATTTAACTTCTTCAGACAACGGTTCGTAATATCTACATACGGTTTATTTCCTGCCGCATAATTCACCACAAAACGTGCCAACGGACCTACCTCCATCGGTTCTCCCTTGTAGCGCGGCGTTTTAATCCAGCTATACGGTTTATCGTGATCCAGAAACTCAAACGGCGGAGTTTTCCCCGTGTAGTTCAGGATAGTCTCTCCCTCAGACGGGTGCAGTCCCACCTCTTTTCCCTGAGGATAATCGTACCACGCATTGTTGATATACTCCTGAAGCCCGTCAGAGGCCATCGGATCAAACTCTTCCACTTTCGAAAGATCGCAGTTACGCACAATCCCCCTGAACGTCTTGTAGCTGGCAATATTATTGAACTGAATCATCGGGAAATCTCCCGCAGCCAGATAATTCTTCACCCCTCCTCCTAATTTTGTCCATTCCGGATAGTAGGAAGCAATCGCAATCACATCAGGCACATACACCTGCTTCACAAAGTTCTCAGCCTGCTTGATAATCTGGAACACCCAGCTCAGGCGTTCGATGTTGATCGCATTCGGACCATCAATATTTATGGCACAAGCCATCCCCCCCACCAGATAATTCGGGTGCGGATTCTTCCCGCCAAATATGGTCTGAATCTTTACGATCTCCTTCTGAATATCAAGAGCCTCGAGGTAATGAGCCACCGCAAGCAGATTCACCGCTGGCGGAAGTTTGTAGGCAGGATGCCCCCAGTATCCGTTCGAGAAGATACTGAACTGCTTGGAGTCCACCAGTTTCTTCACCTTCTGCTGTACCTCCTCAAAATAGCCGATCGAGTTTTTCGGCCATGCCGAAATACTCTGGGCAATCGAAGCCGTCTCCTTCGGATCCGCTTTGAGTGCCGACATCACATCCACCCAGTCCAGCGCCTGCAACTGATAGAAGTGCGTGATATGGTCCTGCAGAATCAGCGCACCCAACATCAGGTTACGCACCATCTCCGCATTCGGAGGAACCACTATCCCCAACGAATCTTCCACCGCACGCACAGAAGCCAGAGAGTGCATCGAGGTACATACCCCGCAAACCCGGCCCACAAATGCCCACACATCGCGTGGATCTCTGTCCTGAGCAATTATCTCAATACCGCGCACCATCGTACCCGTACTGAAAGCATCTTTTATCTTTCCGTTTTCGATGTCCGCCTCCAGACGCAAATGGCCTTCAATGCGAGTTACGGGATCGACAACTATTTTCTTTATCATGATCGGAATGTTTATACAAATGAATAAAATCAGTTCTGTTTATTCTCCCCGGAAGAGTTTCTCTCCCCTCCCAGATAAGTCAGCTGCTCTTTGCGCAAAATCTCTATTTTATGCTCTAATTTATCGATACGCTTGTGCAAATTTCGTTGCACCTCGATATTCTCCTCGATATTCAGGCTGATATCATCCGTACGATTCTTTATAAGCGATCGTTTTCGTAGGTTCGTTACGGCACCGTGAATCAGAACCCCGCCGACAGCCACCGCACCGAGTCCGATACCAATCTCCGTGGCCGTACTCTCCACACCAATACCCGTGATGGATTGCAGCGGTTTGTACATCGGTTCGCGATCCCAGAATCCCGCTTCCGAACAACCAATACAGCCATGTCCCGACTGAATCGGGAAACTGACATTGTTATTCCATTTGATGATCGCACACGAATTATACGTATTCGGACCTTTACAGCCCATCTTGTACAGACAGTACCCTTTTTTCGCACTATCATCGTCCCACGATTCTACAAACAATCCCGCATCATAACATGGTCTGCGGTAACAGGTATCGTGGATCCTTCTGCCGTAAAACACCTTCGGACGCCCCTGATTGTCGAGTTCCGGAATCTTCTCAAACGTCGTGTAATAGGTAATAATCCCCGCCATCACATCTGCAATCGGCGGACAACCCTGCACATTGATCACAGGTTTCCCCGGATTTAATTCATGGATCGGTGTTGCTTTGGTCGGATTCGGATGCGCTGCCTGAATACATCCCGAGCAGGCACAATTCCCCCACGCAATAATCGCCTTAGCTCCTTTTGCGCCCTCGTCAAACACATCCTTCGCACTCTGTCCCGCAAGCAGACAATACCCCGGATTACCCAGCGGCACTGCCCCTTCGATCAGAAGTATATACTCGCCATAATTGCGTTCGATCGACTTCCGCCGAAGCTCCTCTGCCTGATTACCCGCAGCAGCCATC
>JBOFXU010000255.1:0-13659 GCA_051654305.1 Bacteroidales bacterium
TTCTTATGAACGCGGACGTTCATACGTATCAACGTAAACGTTCATTTAAATGAAAATATATTTTCGAACGTATGAACCGGCACGTTCATTTAAATGAAAATCCGGAGTCATACGTATCATTTCAGTAGTCGTTTTAAACCATCCAATTCCTTAAGGGAATCTTATTCAACGCTTATTTTAGAATTCGACCCAGTTTGTCTGTTCTGCTTTATATACTCAGAGGGCGATACATTGCAATGAGATTTAAACCACTTCGAGAAGTATAGCGGATTAGAATAACCAATTTCGTAAGCAATTTCGGAAATATTCAGATCAGTTTCAACAAGCATCTGAATCGCTTTTTTAAGCCTTATCGAGTCAATTAGTTCTTTCCCCGTGATCCCCGTCACTGCTTTTATTTTTCTGAAGAAAGTCGAACGACTCATATTCATAACATCAGCAATATTATTGATCTTAAGCTCTGAATCAGAGATGTGTTCATGAATATAATCGATAATAGTATTCACAAATAGCTCATCTTTAGAGTTATCAATCAATTCTCTCACGTCAAGCTGCTCATTTGACAGAAAAGCACTTTTTACAGACTCTCGCGACTTTATGAGATTTTCAATAATTAAATCAAGTAGTTTAATATTGAATGGTTTAGGCAGGAAATAATCTGCGCCAGACTCAATACCCATCAGGTGAGTGTCGTCATCTCCTTTCGCTGTAAGTAATACCAGCGGGATATGAGATGTATTTATGTCATTTTTCAGTGTCCGGCAAAGCTCAATACCATCCATCTCCGGCATTACAACGTCACTCAGTATGATCTCCGGCTGATATTTCGCAGCTCGTTCATATCCCTGCTTTCCATTAGAGGCAAGAAGAACATTGTACGTTTCAGAAAGATACTCTCCGAAATTTGTGCGAATGTCTTTGTTGTCATCAACAAGCAGAATTGTCAGCTTATTACTATCAGAGCTATCATAATAGATCAGTGAGTCGTCCTTCTCTTCCTCGCCGGCTGTTTGCCCCATATTTTCAAAGATCAGATCGAGATTCGTATCTTTAAAATACTTATCTATCTTTTCCTCTTTCGAGTACGAATCTTCCCGAACGGGCAATGTAATCGTAAAGCAAGTACCCTTACCTGGCTCGCTGTCGACATCGATTGAACCTTTGTGTAGTTCGATCAATGTTTTTGTATAGTATAACCCAATCCCAAACCCTTTCTCATAGGCGTCTTTATTGCCCTGAGAGTTGTAGAACTGGTCAAATATCTTCGTTAATTCAGACTTATTTATTCCAATACCATTATCCACAACACTAATTTTTAGTACCTCATCAGGCTCCTCTAAAGTCATTGTTATCGTGATTTTTCCTCCATGAGGTGTGTATTTAATGGCATTTGAAACCAAATTACTAAATACTTTTTCTACCGCATTTGAATCAATCCACCCGATAATCTGCTTTTCGGGCAGATTCAAGGTAATCACTTGATTATTCTTCTCAGCTAATGGACGAAAAGCAGAGGCAATATTATTTATAAGTGAGGCTGGATTCTCTTTTCTAACATTAAGCTGGTAGTTTCCGGTTTCGATTTTCCGGACTTCAATCAATTCATTGATCAACCGAAGTATTCTATTGATATTGCTGTTTATCAACAGGACCTCCTTATCCTGTTCTTCTGTTATTTTTACATGAGATATTAATTTTTCAAGCGAGCAAGTCATTAGAGTCAGTGACGTTCGCATCTCATGAGAAATATTAATAAAGAACTGCAGTTTGGATTGGCTTAATTGGTTTCTGTCTTTTAAATACTGAACTTTATATAATTCTGCCTGCTTTCTTTTTACCAACGACTTGGTAATCATAACAATGATGTAAGCAATAAGAAATACAATTGTCAGGTACAATAAGAAGGCGATGGGAGTAACCCAGAATGAAGGCGCTATTTCTACATCAATTTCAACAGCATCTTCTCTCCATGTCTGATCTTCATTTGCCGCTTTGATTTTGAACTTGTAGGTTCCCCTTTTCAGGTTTACGTATTCTGCTAAGCGATTTTCGCCTGAAGTATAATTCCACTCCTTATCGTATCCCTCAAGCATGTATGCATACTGGCATCTCTCAGGATTCGTGAAATTGTAGGCGATAAAACTAAACTTGAGATTGTTTTCGCTTGATTTGAGTTGTAAGTTATTCTTCGGAGATACAGATGTGCCATTCACTTTTATATCGTTGATGATCACTTTCCCGACGAAGCTATTTGCCTTAATACTCTCTCCGGAAATCTCCGAAATACCGTTAATTCCACCAAAATAAAGATACCCTTTAGAATCCATGCAGGAAGCATGTTCAGAAAACTCACCCTCCTGAACTCCATCTTTTTTATTGTAAGTGATTGTTTCAAAGCTTTTCTTGTCGAGTTTAGCCAAGCCCTTATTACTGCCCATCCATAGATTATCAGCCGAATCACTCACAATGGATTGGATCATATTACTTGGAAGTCCATTTTCAACGGTCAGGTACTTTGAATCAACAATATCGCCATTCCCCTTTAGTTCAAACCTGATTAGACCGTTATGAGTAGCAACCCAACAGATCCGATCCTGGTCAATCTCGATATCACAAATGTGATTGTCAATCATTTCTTTACCTAAAACCTTGTTGTCAATCAAAATGATGGAATCAATATTGTCGTTTCGGTCTAACAGCGCACGTGATAGCCCTGAAATTTCACTTCCGATCCATAAACAGTTTCGATACATATCATATTTTACAATACGTATCGTGTTTTCTTTGTTTGTATCAAATAAGAGCTTATTGCTGATACTGCTATAGTTGGTCACTTTATTATCGGGACTCAAGTTAAATGAGATAAGTTTCTCACTTGTACCAATCCAATACTTGTCACCCTTATTAGTTATACTAAATATTGCCCCATTGATTTGTTCTCTGGAGATCAATAAGGTCTTCTCGATTTTAGATTGATCATAGTGAAAAAGATACAACCCCCTTGAAGTACCTGCCATTATCCGGTTGTTGTCTACTTTTGAAAATGAGAATACAGAAGTGTTGTCAAGCATCAAATTCTCTACCTGGTTTTGTTTCAGGGTTTGGATATACATGCCATTGTACAGCGTTCCGATCCAAAGCCGGTCGTAGGAGTCTTTCGTGACCGATCGAACGTAATTCATGGAACTTCTGTACCTGCTTTCAGACAGACGGTAGTTTTTAAACTTGTTATTATGTGCATTGTATGAAAAAACACCATTCCCAAGGGACCCAAGCCACATCGTATTGTCCCGGGACAGATACATACATTTTATCTTTCGGGTAGATAGTTCAGTATCACTTAAGGCATATGCTCTCAGCTTATCCGAAGAGAGATCCTGATTGGAAATAACAACCACACCGTGGCTTCTTGATGAGATCCAGAGGTTATTGTTGTTATCTTGGATTATACTTGTGATTCTTTCGAAGCTTTTAGTATTATTCGGGAGTTCCAATGTCACATTTCTTACATGATACTTATCATTGTTAAATCTCAACGAATACAATCCATGCATCGAAGTTCCCACCCAGATATTAGAACTTTTATCGCAATATAAGGTGGGAATTTCAATCTTATCGCCGTTGTTAATGGATATATGGTCTACCACAGATAACATGTTATTTTCGATTTTCCCGATAATGATGCTATTGTTTGCGGTAAACAAAAGGTTTCCTCTTGCATCCTTTCCTTTGATTTTAAATGGAAATAGAGTATCGGGGATAGAGATCTTTTCACAGTTAATCTGCTGAATGGAGATATCTGTTAATGGAGATAATGGCGGAGTGATTCGCCATAGTCCTTCATTATTTGTGATATATATAGCACTGTCAATACACTGGATTGACCCGACTGGCCGATTCAGTATGTTGTTTTTTAGTATATATTTCAGGTTGAAGAACTGTTTTTGAGTAGGGCTATACAATGTTATACCTTCGTTTGTAACGATCCACATATTTTTAGAATGATCTTCAAAAATATCAGAAATGGTATTACCCGATAAGGATTCTTTGTATTGCCCTTTGTGAAAGGATGTAATTTCAAACCCATCGTAGCGATTGAGTCCATATCTGGATCCAAACCACATACAGCCTTCATGATCTTGAAAAACAGAAATAATCCCATTATGGGACATTCCGGTTTTGTCATTTATTGGGTTGAAGCGTATTTGACCATTTTCAAGAGCCGACAAATTGGCTCCGAGGCAAATAATTAATATTGTAAAGATGAGTCTTCTCATTAATTTTAGAATAAATAGGCTGTTTATACAAATATAATAAAATAATATAGCCTTTGTGGTAGAGTATGGTTAAATAAATAAAGTGTTTTCAAAAAGTGATTTTTATCTCGATTATGTATGTTTTGCGCAATAAAATTTAGATGATAACCTGAAGTCACTACTTATAACAAGTATCCTCCTGATAGAAAAATATCTTCTATCAGGAGGAAAGTTTTAAATACGATATTTTTAGATATTGGTATTTGACTCAGTGATTTGCCATTTTAGTTTTTGGCGAAGCTCATCAAATGATCCCTTTTCTAATTTCAGAATAATAGAGGACTGACCATTAAGCGTCTGTTCAAGTAATCCGCCAGGGATATCTATTTTTTGCATTGAATCATTATAAATGATTGTATTTTGCAGTCCCTCGAAGGTGTATTTTTTAGGTGCTTTATCCCAGTTGAAAAGGGATAAATAGATACCGTCTTCGTTTTCAGCTAACATGATATTGAATGCATCATTCTTTGTCTTAGCATGTTCCCAGATATCAAGAGGGATAAATCGTGTAGCCGTTTTATACGAGAAATTTTTCTTGATCAGGTCTTGTCTCTCTTTTCGTAGTGTTGGGAGATTATCGCTGCTAAGTTTGATTCCTCCTTGCAGAGCAGTATAGTCATTCCACATCTTCACCTGATCGAATGTTGTATTTCCACCAAACTTATGTTTTCCCCAAGCTCTTTCGGTTTCTTCGTCAAGCTTGTTTCGCAGTACGATGTAGTCCGCATCAGCTTGCGTAACCGTTGTGTTCAGATAAAAGTTTCCGGCATTCTGGAGTACACGGGTTTTGTAGTATTCATATCTTGGACTAATATCGCCACCTGTTCTAAGTCCATCCACAAGTCCTAAAGTAGGTCCGAATATAGAAGAGCATCCAAGAAAGAATTTTTCCCCGATTCCTTCGCGCATGGCTTTCAGTCCTGCACGCGTACGCTCTACACTGGTCATACTGTTATCAAATGATTTGATCTCAGTGATCACTTTCATCGGCTCATGAGTGGCAGTTGGAGAGGCAACTCCTTCTGCTGCATCTTCAAAAGGTTTTTCGTTTGGTCCGTGTAGGTCCATAATTGTCTCATACAAACCATATCGCATGAAATCAATTTTGAAATAGTCATATCCCCAATCTGTCCGAATGGTGCTCAGTACATTTTTCATATAATCGCAAACCTCCGGATTCGAGAAGTCGAAGTAGATGTATTGCATAAAGGTGTCTCCTTTGTCGATAGGCTGGTAGATTGTCTCTCCATCCTGATCTTTCAAGAACCAGTCGGGATGTTGTTTATACAATTCAGATGTTTTATCGGCTCTGAATCCATCGAGGTGAATACCAGCCATGAGTCCCTTCGATTTTATGTAATCAGCCACACCTTTCATTCCTCCATCCAGGTTCTCCCGAACACTTAAATAATCTCCGCGGGAAGTCCACCAACCTCCGTCGATCTGGATAAGGTTGGCATCCGGATTGTGCTTCAGTAGCTGCTCTACATTCTTTTGTATATCTTTTTTGTCATAAACTCGACCAAAATAATCCCAAGTAGCCCAACCTTTCATCTCAATTGGTTTTTTTGGTTTAATTTTGTGCTCATCACCAATTAGTTTACCATATTCAAACATCAGATCTTGCCAGTTGTCCCCATTTGTAACAACAATCTTCTCAAAAGTGATAGATTCACCCGGTTGAATAGGTTTGTTTTCTCCAACAGCCTCGATCGCAATCTGAGCATCTCCGCTCATGTGGAAATAGGGAAGGAAAGTGTTCCAGGTTAAAGTACCTACCAGTGAATAATTATCATGGTTTTTCAGCATCAGGAAAGTCCCACTCTGACTGGTCGTATCCGAAACTTCGGATATTTGTAGTGGAGTTCGTCCCATACAGCTTCCCCCCAACATCGTTTTTGTATTTTGATCAATAACAAGTTCAGGGTTCAAGAGTACTTTAATGGATACGATACTATCTGTCGTATTGCTCTTATTTATTAAAGAAATACTTATACTTTTTTCTCCACGTTCATTATAGGATTCCGTTACAAGATGTTTAATGGCACCTTTTTTTGAGACAATTTGTACTTCAATCGGAGTGTCGTTTTTCTTGGTGCAGCTACTAAGGCTGGTTGCAAGTCCAAGAACAACTGCAAATCCTTTAAGGAGGTTGAAATGATGGTTCATATTAATATTAGAATTGAATAAAGTGTTTACTTATGATGTGTAGTTAGATTATCAAATAGATCCGGAGGTCATGTACGTCGTACTTAAAGAGTTATCGCTCCTGAATTTTTTTACATTTTCATGGCAGATATTGTTTCTTTATTTAACAATGCAAATGAAAAGAATAGCAGGGTAAGTACTGTGTTGAATAGATCTCAATTTCATGAATATAAAGTCCCAAAGGCAAATTTGGGACTTTTTTGCTATGTTGTTGGGACTAAAAATACAGGTTCTCTACAATCTGTTAACGTTATATTTGCGTCAGATAAAAAAATACTTTTTGTTAAACTTGAAAACTAATGAAAAAATCCTATTCGCATTCAATTCTGGCTTGTAGCGCTCTGGCGTTGATGTCATGTTCGGATGCAGGCTATGCACCAAAAGGTAAGGTGCCTGCAGAATCTAAAGCTAAGAAAATTATTTTTATTATGACCGATACTCATCGTTGGGACATGATGAGTAGTATCATACCAGATATTAAGACTCCGAATTTGGATGCTCTGGCAAGCGAAGGTGTTCGTTTCGACAAAGCTTATACAGTTTCTCCTGTGAGTGGTCCTGCGCGTTCTTCTATCTTTACAGGAATGTATCCTCATACGAATGCTTCGTGGGGGAATGACATGCCAATAGCAGATGATATTAAAACAGTGGGTCAGCGTCTTTCTGATCATGGCTACCATTGTGCCTATATGGGGAAATGGCACTTAGACGGTACGGATTATTTTGGGAACGGGATTTCTCCGGATGGATGGGATCCTGAATACTTCTACGATATGAGAATGTATCTTGATGAGCTGACTCCGGAAGAACGAGTGATATCACGTAAACCTGAAACTAACCGTACAGGAATTGACGAAAGTTTTACTTACGGGAATCGGGTAGCAAACCGAGCGATTAAGTTCTTAGATGAATATGGGAAAAAGGACGATGCGTTTTTTCTTGCGGTATCGTTTGATGAACCTCACCATCCGTTTCTTTGTCCCGAGCCTTATGCTTCTATGTACAATGATTATGTCTGGCCTAAAAATCCGAGCCATTACGATGACTTGAAAACGAAACCTGAATACCAGCAGATGTGGGCTGAGGGACGTCAGTTTGAAGATAAGGATAATATGGAAATCAAATTCCCTTATTTCTTCGGTTCTCTCTCATATATTGATTACGAGATCGGGCGAATTATGGCTAAAGTAAATGAGCTATGTCCCGATGCACTTATTATCTATACTTCAGACCATGGAGACTTCCTGAATGCACACTCTTTGAAAGCAAAGGGACCTTGTGTTTATGATGATGTAGCTCGTGTTCCGTTTATTGTTCGTTGGCCTGGAAAATCACCGGAGAATGTAGTTTCGCAAACACCGATTTCACTTATATCTGTAACACCAACGATCATGGATGCCGCAGGAGTTCCTGTACCGGATGTGGTAGAAGGTAAGAGTATCCTGACTACATTGACAAATCCAGATCAAAAACCAGCAGATCCTGTGTTTATGGAGTTTGGACGTTTTGAAGTTGACCATGATGGATTCGGAGCATTCCAACCTTTGCGTGCCATATTTGATGGCCGTTACAAATTGAGTATCAATTTGATGTCAACAGATGAATTGTATGACTTGGAGAACGATCCATACGAAGTGAATAATCTGATCAATGATCCTCAGTTGGCAGAGGTGCGTACAGCTTTGCATAACCAGATCCTAGAACAGATGAACCAGACACGTGATCCATTCCGTGGGGTTTACTGGCACGACAGAGCGTGGAGAAAAGACTTCACACCAACCTGGGAATATACAGAGGTGACACGTTCACGTAAAGATTGTGGCTATTATCCGCGTTCGATGGATTATAATACAGGTCTTGATGTCAGCGACTACTTCCGTAAAAAAGAACAGGATAAAAAGAATTGATTAACAAAGTGTTGTTGGTAGTATAAGATTCGATGTTTCATATGCCGAGTGTGCGAAGTACGTTGCTTGACCATGGGCATCAGGTTGAATAAGATCAACTTAGCTATAATTATATATACGTCTGGATTTGTATAAAAGAAATTTCTTTTGGCAAATCCAGACCAACTGACGAAACGTATTTATCTCTCAGTAGTTGCAATCCTTTTCCTGGATTGTAAATACATTTTGAAATCTGATGACCGAAAAAACCATTTTAGAAGACTTTAGATCATGTGTTTCAAATAGAGGTGCTATATGTTGTTGGAAAAGTAATATAATCTAATATTAAATTATATGCAAATTTTGGTACAGCAACGATTTATGAAAAAACTTTGTGTTCCGGTAGGTATGCTACTCTATGTAGTTCCTATTCAGGCAGGCGAGAATGCCAATAACGCACAATCAAATCCTCGTGCAGGAGAAAAGGTACAGCAGAATGCTTGCTATATTCATAGAGATTCCTCCCGGATAGGAAACTCTGATGTCCTTCAGGGAGCAATTCAGGGAGTGTTTTCCGGAGTGAACGTCATCTCTTCGGATGGAGCGCCAAACTCAGCTTATCAGGTACTGGTAAGAGGTACAAATTTTATTAAGGGGAATAATGAACCTTTGTATATCCTGGATGGAGTTATTCTTAATTCATCACGCGCTTATCAGGTATCTTCTCTATACGAAGATAAAAATGATTATGAGTCTTTGCAAAACTTATTAAGCGCAGTTAATCCTTTGGATATCGAATCTGTTGAGATTTTAAAGGATGCTTCGGCTACTGCTCTTTACGGTTCACGGGGAGCAAATGGGGTAGTAATTATCAAGACCAAACAAGGATCGACCTCACAGCCTCAAGTCAAATTAGTATCCAATGTTTCGTTTTCCAACAGATCTAAAAGTATAGATATGCTCGATTTCAAATCATATAGCGACTATATTTTTGAGAAAACAGCTACGAAAGTAGACCCGGCCAGACAAGCAGTGAACTGGCAAGATGAGATAACACGATTGGCTGTTAGTACACGTGACTTTGTATCCGTGTCAGGAAAGACCAAAGAGAATACAAAATATTATATTTCTGGAGGTGTAGATCTTCAGACAGGTATTGTTGATCGCACCAGCCGACAAAATTATACCTTCAGGGTAAATGCCGAGAGACCTCTGGGGAAATATGCAAAAATGGGGACAAACTTTATGTTTGCATATGTAAATTCAGATAATACTTATGGCACACAACGTCTGTCAGAAAACTCTGCCATGACTCAAATGTTGTTGGCAGCACCCTATGATTTTAATGCCGATCTGATGGACAATCCATCATTGATGGTAGAGGGGTATGATGATATCAATAAAGAGTACCGGATTGTTCCTAATCTATTTGTAGAAGCATCACCCACGAAATGGTTTGATCTAAGTGTAAGAGGAGGTGTGGATTTCTTAGACCGCACCAGAGCCAGATTTATTGCACCATCAATCCGAATTGCCAAGGAAGCGAATGGAATCGTTGGCAGTAGTGAGAATAATCTGTTAAACTATAATTTTGAAGGAGACGGTCGATTCCATTTCTCTAAAGGCTGGGGCAATTTAGACGCAACTTTAGGTGCAGCATATTTTGGAAACACAGCATTTAGAAATTCATCTTATGGTTATGATATACCAGATGCTGTGATGGCACTAAGAACAAATGCTATCTCAGCAACACAGATTTTTAGTAACATCAATTTTGTGCCTTGGAAATGGAGCCGTTACAATGTGTCTTCCTCAATCAATTACTCGTATGACGACCGATATTTCGTTTCGTTAGCAGCAAGAACGGAAAAGAAAGACCAGTTTAACGATGGAATGAGATACTATCCGGCTGTAAATCTTGCCTGGGTGATTTCGAATGAATCATTCATGAAAGACCAGCAATTTATCTCTTACGCTAAATTGCGAGGTGGTTATGGCGTATCCGGGAATCAGAATCAGTATTCGTTCTTCGATTTCTACCGAATCAATACATCACCAGCGTATGAGGGTATCGAAGAACAGTTAGGCATGGATCCTGTACACAATCCTTTTGTGGCATTTCCGGTGACCTATTATGGCGAATCAAAAGAATACAACCTGGGTCTCGATTTTGCACTTATGAATCATCGAATCAAAGGAGCGGTTGAAGTTTATAAAAGGGATAATACAGAAACATTGAAGGTCAATTACAGACCTAAAAAAGTCAATCCTGATTTCCCGGCTTCAGAGGTCGTTATTCCTTCGGCAACGATGAACAAAGGCATTGATATCAGCCTCGAAGCATTGGCTCTCCAAACAAAAAAATATTCATGGAGTATTTCAGCGAATGCATCTTTTAATCGTACAAAAGTTTCTACTGTTTCTTCGGATTCAGAATTTCTTCCGGGCGGACCTGTGAGTTATATCGGTGGAAAAAGAGGGATCAATTCAGCATCTGTAAATATTCCGAACATGGCTCCGAATCAGTTCTATGGATTCAAGACAGCCGGAGTAATTCAAACTTCAGATGTACAAAATGCGCCAGCTTTGTTTGGCGAAAAGTTGTCTGCCGGAGATATTCATTTTGTCGATATCACAGGAGATGGTAACGTAGACAATTCAGATATGACGGTTATCGGAAATCCGAATCCGCTGTTTACAGGTGGAATACAGACAACATTTACCTATGGTCGTTTCTCTCTTTCAGCCTATTTCTATGGTTCATACGGAAACGAGATACTAAACTTAGGTGCACTAAACTTACTGAATGTTGGCGGAGATCATGTAACGAATGTCACAAAAGATGCCTATGCCAAAGCATGGCGCCCGGATAATCAGCAAACGAGCTTTCCAAGAATTAACTCGGAGGGAACAGATCTGATCACAGACCGATTGGTAGAAGATGGAAGCTTCTTGCGTTTAGGCGATCTTAACCTAACATACCAGGTTCCGGTACAGAAGTTAAACTGGATTAAAGGGTTAAATGTCTCTTTCAGTGCCAAGAATCTATTTGTGCTAACATCTTATTCGGGGTATGATCCGGAGGTTAGTAGTTATATGGGAGATTATTCTCTTATGGGCTTTGATTATGGTTCTTACCCTCGTGCGAGAACTTATACTTTAGGTATTAGTGCAACATTTTAAATCAAGAAACAGTGAAAAATAACAGATATGGACTAAGACTGCTTTTAAGCAGTTTTATGTTACTGCTTACCGTTGTCAGCTATGCTCAGACGATAAAGGGGATAGTTACTGATAAAGCGGATAAAATGTCGATTCCGGGTGCCGTTGTAATGGTTAAAGGTGCAACGATTGGTACTGCTACCTCAATTGATGGGGAGTACACGATAACGATACCTCAGGAATCTCCCAAAGTGTTGGTCTTTTCATGTGTAGGGTATAAAACCGAAACCGTGGAAGTCAAAAATAATACGACGATTAATATTGAACTTTCAGAGGTCGTTTCAGAGCTTGAAGAAGTCACTGTTGTCGGTTATGGAACGATGAGAAAGAGTGACCTTACAGGGTCTTTGGCTTCTGTGAAAATCCAGGAGGAGGAGGCAGCTTCGGTGACATCCTTTGACAGATTGATGCAAGGTAAAGCTGCCGGAGTTCAGGTCTCTGTAGGTAACAATGCTCCGGGTGGAGCTGTCAGTGTTGTTATTCGGGGGAACAGTTCTTTTAATTCAGCATCACAACCTTTGTATGTTGTGGATGGTGTTGTCCTGAATCCTTCGACACAGGATGTTTCAGGGCTCTACTCCGGAACAGCCAACAATCAGGAAGCTCAGAATCCTCTTTCGGCAATCAGTCCACAGGATATTGTGAGTATTGAAGTATTGAAAGATGCATCGGCAACTGCAATTTATGGTTCACAGGGTGCGAATGGAGTAGTACTGATCACTACAAAATCCGGATCTACGGATAAGCCAAAAATTGAGTTCTCTTCATCTCTCTCTGTTTCTCAGTATATTGGAGATTTAGGAATGCTTGATATAGGGGGGTATACGCAATGGAAGCAGGAGGTTTTTGATACTTTTGGTTCAAATGAATTATTGATTCCATCCCCGGAAACACAAGGGGTAGACTGGGTCGGAGTGGCAACACGTCAGGCTTTATCTACTACAAATCGTGTTTCGGTAAGTGGTAAAACACAAAATGGAAAGTATTTCGTTTCCGGAGGATATGCCCTGAATAATGGGATTATTAGAAAAATGGACAGTGAGGTTTCTGATATTCGTGTAAACATCAGTCAGAATGTTACCAATTGGTTCGAATTAGGATCGAATTCATCCTTTGCCTATACCAATATAAATACGTTGGAGGGAACCGGAGGGACCGGATCGCTGAATGGTAGTATGGCGCGTCAGATGGTACTTACCCGTCCGTATCGTGCCAAAGCAAGTGAAGAGGTACAGGATGATAATATCAGTGATGGCCCGGAATTGTGGTTTGATCATTATACAGATAAGAGTAAGGATACGCGATTCATTCCTTCAGTATATGCAAACTTCAAAATATTCAGCTGGTTGAGTTTCCGTTCTTCTGCAGGTTTTGATTTCCGTGTCAAAGAGCGCTCTCGTTTTTGGGGACCACTTCTTCAGGTGGGTAGTCGCGATGGCGATAATGGTCGTGCAGGTACTTCACAACTTCGTGCCTTTTCGTACAGTTTCGATAATATGTTTAACTATGATTTCGAATTAGCGAAAGGCCACCGTTTAAGTGGAGTTGTAGGGTTAGTTGCAAATAGCTCATCGAATCAGACAGTTGTATCTGTGGGTGAGAATTTTACGAATTCAGATTATGGGATTGACGGTATTAACCTTTCTCAGCGACCTGTTCAAAGCAAATACAGACCATCTGATAACAAGCTATTCTCCACTCTTGCACGTGCAATCTACAATTTCAATGATAGATACACGTTGACCGCATCTTTCCGTGCCGATGGATCGAGTAAGTTTGCCGAAGGCAATAAGTTTGCTTATTTCCCATCATTTGCACTGGCATGGCGTTTCTCCGAAGAGGAGTTTATGAAAAACCTGAGCTTTCTGGATAATCTGAAGATCAGAGCAGGATGGGGGCAAGTTGGTAATCAAGGGTTAAGCCCATATCAGACTTTATCCACCTATTCTCCCGTTTTTATTGCAGATCCAAGCAATCCGAACGCGATTATTACGGGATATGTGCCGGCAAGACGTCCGAATCCGGAT
>JBOFXU010000256.1:0-3365 GCA_051654305.1 Bacteroidales bacterium
AGAAATTTTTTGACTTTTATACGATTCAAAGCGAGTGGTGCTATGAATGGCACGAAAAACGCCCCAGTCTGTAATCATCTCAACTGAATCAAAATCACGTTGATACTGCGACAACAAGGAGATATTAGCCAGAGTATGATCCTCCCGTATTCCGGTTGCCCCCAGAATACTCACCTGACGAAAACCCTTTTCAAGTGCAAATCGAACAGCCTTTGTCAGGTCATTGGTTTCCTGATCGGGATTATGAAAGATAATATGGGCATATATACTTCGGATATCGTCAGAAATACTATCCAGATCTCCCACAATATAGTCAGGTGTGATACCGTGTGCAAGTAGTTTATTCACCGCCCCATCGCATGCAATGACTATATCCCCGCTCTGAAGAAGTGATAGAGGATAAGCATGCTCAGGAAAACTCCCGTTTGCCACCAGAATACATTTATTCGATGTGATCATAATAGACTCCTTTCTTTTTCCAGTTTATATATCCAACAACAGCCAGCAGGCAATAACATAGATAAAGAAAAGCTGTCGGATAAAGTTCGCGGTAAAGATACAAATAGACGGAAAAGGCATTCACAAACACCCAGATAATCCAGTGATGAATCACACGTTTTGCAAGCATCCACGTCGCAATAATCCCCAATGAAGTTGTCAGTGCATCGCCATAAGGCACGGGGGAATCGGTAAATGATTCAAGGAGTTGTGCCATGCCTAAATAAAGTATGACAAAAAAAACGGACAACCCCACATAAAACAAAGGAGAAAGGGTCGTGTAGCGGATTTCTTCTGATCCCGAAACAACCACCTTCTGCTCCACAGCTCTCTTTCGCCACTGGATTAATCCATAGACACTAATTAGGACATAGTATATATTCAACCCCATATCGGCATAAAACTTCGCCTGAAAAAAGACAAAAACATACACCAGAGAGGTGATAAAACCGACGATCCACATGATGGATTTCTGCTTGATTTCCAGATATAAATACAACAGTCCGGTGAGCACACCGAAAATCTCTAACGCCTGTTCCATACTGTGTTATTTTATTCGTTAAGCAACAATGTCCCGAAAAGAGCCGTAAGCCTCTTCGGAACATTGTTGATATATTTTAGAATCGAAGGACAAGGCGTCCCATTACATTTGTACCAGCCTGAGTGAAGTAGCCATCATCTTTTTTACGCTCGCCACCTTCATAGTACGAATAAACCCAGCCATTGGTTTCGTACTGTTCGTTGAACAAGTTATTAACCGTGAAATCAACAGTAATCGTTTCCATAAACTTCGGCTTGAACGTATAACCGAAACGAATATTATTCACAAAGTACGGATCGATCGAACGGTCTTCAGAAGCAGTATTATCGAGGTACTGACGTCCGACAAACGAAGAGTTGAAAGACGCAGAAAAACCTTTATAGCCAAAGTTAAACATGCTGTTTGCGATGATATCCGGAGAGAATGCTATGGTTGTTTTCCCAAGGTGGTTCACGACTTGTTCCCCAGTATCCCAGTCATCCACAAACTCCGTAAAGTTCTTAATTTTGTTCTGGCTCAAAGTCATATTTCCTTCCCAATTCAACCATTTCGCAATACGAACACCTCCCATCAATTCAATCCCCGTACGGTAACTATCTTTGATATTTGAAGTAAGCGCTTCGCCGATTTCACTGATTTTACCAGTCAGGATCAGCTGATTGTTATAATCCATAAAATAGAGATTGGCTCCAACATGGAAACGGTTGGTACGGTATTCATACCCAGCCTCATAGTCATAAAGTGTCTCGTACGTAGGACGTTCATTTTCTGCTGCTTCTGTAAAGTTATTGCGGTTCGGTTCGCGGTTTGCAATCGAGAATGAAACAAATGCATTATGGTTCTTTGCAAAAGCATAGTTCAATCCGAACTTAGGATTGAAAAAGTTGTAGTTCTTTTCAATATCCAGCAGACCGGCCTTGTCATCTTCGCCTTTCATACGATAGTCGATTCCGCGGTATTGCAAATCTACATATCCATTCAGTCCCTGGGTTAACATTACATTCAGCTTAGCAAATGCATTGTAATCCAGTTTATCCCCGTTACTTCGGTAATACTCGTGATCAGGGGTCAGGTTCATGGCGTTTTTAACCCAAATGACTTTCCCAAAATGAGCTCCATCGTATTTATTTGCTGCTGCACCTAAAGTCAGATGCCAGTTATCCTTACGGTAATTCGCACTATAAACCGCTCCATAGAAGTGATTATCCAGCCATTTCTGACGAATCAGATCGGAACGTTTGATTTCGTTTCCATCCTGATCTGTAAACACCGGAAGTTTGTAAGAAGAGAACTTCGAATTTGGTTTATAATCCTCGTAGTACCCTTTACCGCGGGTATAGTGAAGCGTTGCATTCATATTCCAGTAGTCACCCACGCGTTGCGTCGCCATCAGGTGATAGTGTTGTTGCTGATAATTATCGGTCTGATTATCATAAAAGCGGGTCACTCCATTCTCATCGACATACATACCACAAGAGTTGAACGTACGATCATTCTCAAGTTGAGCTGAAGAGACTCCATTCCAGGACTGGTAGGTTTTCTCTTTACTGCCAAACGTCTGAAACTTAAGCATTGTATTTTCACCGTACCACGCACCAGAAGCATAATATGAGTTCATATTTGCAGATGCACGATCAATAAACCCGTCACTCTGAATGTGCGAAGCACGCGCATCGAATACAAAATTATTCTTGAGTAGTCCTGTGCTTACTTTTCCTGTCGTTTTAAACGTACCGAATGAACCACCGGCAGTTGAAACCTCGGCATAAGGTTTATAAGACATCCCCTGGGTCTGCATAGCGATCGTTGCACCAAATGATGCAGCGCCGTTCGTAGAAGTACCTACTCCACGCTGAATTTGTACATTCTCTACCGAAGAAGCAAAGTCAGGCATGTTCACCCAAAATACGGTGTGTGATTCGGAATCATTCATTGGTACCCCATTGACCGTGATATTAATTCGATTAGCATCGGTACCGCGCACCCGAAATCCAGTATATCCGATTCCTGTTCCGGCATCCGATGTTACGATCACAGAGGGAGTTTGAGAGATAAGATATGGTACATCCTGTCCGAAATTACGTTCTGCAATTTGTTCTTTGGAGAAATTGGTATAGGCTACCGGAGTACCTTTCATCGCGCGTGTAGCTGTTACAACAACCTCGTCGAGAGCGACATTATTTGAAAAGCGGGAAGTATCTCGCTTCGCGGCATCACTCTGCGCATAGCTAAAGGTTTGTACTGCAACAAATGCAGAAAGGAATAACAAAGACTTTTTCATCAAGTGTAAGTTTCTGTGGTTTCAATAGCAAACAAAAAATAGAAA
>JBOFXU010000257.1:0-2741 GCA_051654305.1 Bacteroidales bacterium
TGGTTGAGTCATATACAATAGAGGCATAAAATCGCATATCTCTATTCTTGAAAAATACCCCCGATACATAATCTTGGCCTGGTACGAAGTTTTTATAATACGAAGTTTGATTCCATTTTTTAGCAAGACCATCTTCATCGATTACTTCATACTCATTAACCAGATCAAGCGAAGGAGTCCGTTTTCCGTTCCCCAGGAAGCTCTCCACCAATCTGGGCATTGCAAAATCATGAATCCGGTCAAACTCTATATTGACAATATTCTGCAACATATGGCAGTCTTTGAAAGTCGTGTTGTTTTGACTCTTAAACCATCCTAAAATTATTTCTTTTGATGCTTGCGCATAATCAAAATCATTAAACAACTTTCTATAGTCACTATCCAGAGCATAAGATGCTTCTGTCAATGCAAATAGATTTTCACTCATCTCTTTTGCTAATTCAAAATACTCAGTGGAATTTGTTTCAGCAAATGATGCCGCCTGGAGTGCCACCTCTGCACACATTGCATATGCCGCTCCTTTTGTAAGACTTCCTAAAGCTCCTGTTTCAGGTAAGTCGAGGGCTGCCGCTTTTAAATCTTCAATGATAAAGTCATAGGTCTCTTTTATCGTTTTACTCCGTGGAATCTGAAACTCATCTGTAGGAGTTAATACTCTGTTTAATATGATGTATTTACCGAAAAGTTTGGCTTTTTTGAAATAGATCATTGCCCGAAGCATTTTTCCTTGTGCCACCAAATAAGCGATACGATCAGGCTTTATTTCAGTAGAAGCCTGAGAGCGTTCGATGATCAGATTTGCTTGACGGATTAAATCAAAAGAGCCCCATCCATAGTCTTTGTCTACACTCATAATATCTCTCGAGATATCAGCGATAGGGGTTAAGTTTGTTAATATTAGAATATTATCTGAGAAGTCATCATTTGATGCCCCAGAGAAATTAGACGATTCTAATGGAGATCGCATATATTCGGAGATAATAGCATTCTGTGTGTTGTAGATAAATCCCTGTGCTAACTTCTCATCGTTCCAGATAAGCTCTTCGGTGTATTTATCGTAAGGCTTCGTGTCTAATAATTCATTAACACAAGAGCCGAATAATAGTGTCGATAGAATTAGATATAAAAATGTATATTTCATACTGTTGTCGTATTAAAATTCTAAATTAACTGCGAGTGAATATGTTTTGTTAACAGGGTAAGATGCACCACCTCCACTTCTGTGTGATCCTCCGGCACTGTTTAACATCAAACTTTCCGGATCAAAATATTTAAATATTTCAGAGAATGTAAGCAGGTTCGTTCCAATCAATGAGATACTTAATCCAGAGATATTCTTTACATTTTTCAGCAGAGTGTTTTTTAAGTTGTAACTCAAAGTGATATTTTTTAATCGAAGATAGCTACCATCAAACAGAGTGACATCAGACTCCATATCCTGATGACCTCCATTATGTCCTGTACCAGTAAAGTAGCGAGGGAACAGGGCATCCGTGTTTTCCGGTGTCCAACTCCCTTTCAAACGTTCCAATGTAGATTGAGGATCTGTAGTTTTATATACATTCCCAATATGAACAGTTCTTCGTCCAACACCCTGAAAAAGTCCGGATAATGAAAAGTCTTCGTATCTGAAGTTGAAATTAAACCCATAAGCTAAATGTGGTTCCAATGAGTTCCCGGCACGTCTCAAGTCGTTCGAATCAATTTTACCATCTCCGTTACTGTCAATATAGTTGATCTCTCCTACTGAAGATATTACAGATGTTAACGGACGTGGAGCATTTATCACCTGAGAAGGTGTATTATAAAAGCCATTTGTTAGGTATACCCTGTCAAAATAATCTGTTTGGTGAGTTAAACGCACATAAGGATTTTTTAAATCCGCTTCAGGCTCTGAATCTAATCTTACGTACAACTGTTGGTAGTAGGAAAGATTTCCACCCACCTCAAAATGAAATTTATTGATATTTTTCCGATACTTCAAAGAGAATTCCATTCCCGCTCTACGATGCTCGGTCTCAGATCTAACTTCGGGTAAAGTTGTTCCCAATGTTCCCGAATAGATATTTTTAGGACTCATCAAAAATCCTTTTGTGTTGTAGTAGAAATAGTCCAGGGAACCTTCCAGAGAGTTGTTGAGAGAGGCAAAATCGAACCCAACATTCGAAGATGTTCTGGTGTACCACGACAAAGCCGAGGGATTAACAAGACTTCCTTCCTCGTATCCGGTCTGAAGAGCTCCTCCGATATACGGATAATCTTCAAATGCGGTTTGCGAATAGGACGGAATGTATTTGAATCGGCCCAACCCCGTAGAGAGTCCGGTCTCACCATATGAGGCTCTTAGTTTTAATAAGTTTAGGATTCCTTTGTCACTTAGAGGTTTCATAAATTCCTCGTCCGATGCAATCCAAACTCCTGACAACGCAGGGAAAAAGCCCCATCTGTGACCTGGTGCGAATTTATCGCTACCATCGTATCTAAAGCTAAATTCCATTATGTACTTCGCGTCATAGTCGTATTTAAAACGGCCTACGACTCCTGCACTTGCCTCTTCTGATTCAAAACCGTCACTGGTCATACCATCAATAGGACCTGCAAAAATCTGATCAATCTGAGTCGAGTTATAATTCTTTCGTCCGGATTTCAGAAAATCACTATGTCTGGTTCGCTGTGTGTACAGTGCCAGCCCATCAACGGAGTGTTTACCAAAACTTCGGGCATAAGCCACTCTGGCTTCT